>CAYSXG010000617.1:0-2326 GCA_964434895.1 uncultured Solibacteraceae bacterium
GGGGGGGGCCCGGGGGCCTTCCCCCCTTCTCTCCGCGCGGCTGGCCGGATGGCTGCTGGCTTAGGTCCGGGCCAGGGGGGGGGGGGGGGTGCCTGCGGAGGACGTGGTCCAGGAGGTCTTCGGGGCCCTCTTCCAGAAGGCCCACCAGTACCGCCCCGCCCTGGGCAGTCCCGAGGGCTGGATCTTCACCATCACCCGCCACAAAGTCGTGGACATCTGGCGGGCCCATTCCCCCGTAGTGGATCTTGGAGAGATGGACCTGGAGGCGGTGATGGCGGCGGAGGAACCCATGGATGCGACCCTGGCGCCCAGCCTCCGCAAGGCCTTGTCCACCCTTTCCCCGGAGCAGCGGCGGCCCCTGATGCTGGCCTACTTCGGCGGCCTCACCTACGAGGAGACGGCCCATCGCCTGGGCCTTCCCGTGGGCACCCTCAAGAGCCGCATCCGGGCCTCCCTGGCCCAGCTGCGCGGCCTGCTGGGGGCCCCATGATCCCCGCCCACCATCCCCCGGACTCCCACTGGCTGGACTACGCCCGCGGCGAGGCGGATCCCACCCTCCGGATCATGCTGGAGGCCCACCTGGATTTGTGCGACGCCTGCGCGGCCCAGGTGGCGGCCCTTTCGGAGGCCGGTGGCGCCCTGCTCCGGCGGATCCGGCCCCAGGCCCCCCCCGAGGACCTCTTCGACCGCATCCTGGAACGGCTGCCGCAGGGGCCGTCCCCTGCCCACTTCCACCTGCCGCCCTCCTTCCGCCCCCTCCTTCCGGACGAGGGGGGCCGGGCCTGGCGGGGGCTCCTGAAGGCCGGCGTGCGCTTCCTGGAGGTGGCCGCGGAGGAGGGCCGGGGGCTGAGGCTCTACCTGGTGCACCTGGCGGCGGGCGCCACCTTCCCCCACCATTCCCATCGGGGCTCGGAACAGGCCCTCATCCTCGCGGGGGGGGCCCGGGACGGCTCCCTGGTGCTGGAGGCGGGGGACTGGAAGCAGTACGGCCCCCACAGCGCCCACCAGCCCGGCGCCCTGCCGGACGAGGACTGCTGGCTGCTGGTGCGGGTGGAGGACGAGATCCGCTTCTCCGGGTGGCGCCGCCTCTTCCAGTGAAAGGGTTGCTCCGGAGGCCTGGTTCCCTGCGGGGCCTCATGCGCTTGCACACGGCCGAAGGCAGGTCTCCTGATTGGGGGCCGTGCTTGTGACCTGACCCGCTTATTTCGACCCAGCGGCTCAATCCATCCGGGGAATCTGCGATTCCAACGCCTTCAGAACTCGGTTTCGCCGGTGGCGCGGGGGTCGAAGTTGATGCCGGCCCGCTTGAGGGTGGTCATGAAGCTCTCCTTGTCCGGGCACTTCAGGTAGGCCTCCATGGGCTCCACCTTCTTTTCCTTGATGAAGGTCACCAGCAGGTCGTCCATGAGCTGCTGGCCGTACTGCTTGCCCGTCTGCATGGCCGAGGTGATCTGGGAGTTCTTGCCCTCGCGGATGAGGTTGGCGATGGCGGGGGTCACGAACATGGTCTCGATGGCGGCGATGCGGCCTCCCCCGACCTTCTTCATGAGGGTCTGGGCCATGCAGGCCTTGAGGGCGTCCGCCACCATCACCCGGATCTGCTGCTGCCGGTCGCTGGGGAACTGGTCCACGATGCGGTCGATGGTGCCGATGGCGCTGGAGGTGTGCAGCGTGCCGAACACGAGGTGGCCGGTGATGGCCGTCTCCAGCGCGATGGAGATGGTCTCCAGGTCCCGCATCTCGCCCACCAGCACGATGTCCGGGTCCTCGCGCAGGGCCGCGCGAAGGCCGCTCTTGAAGCTGTCGGTGTGGACCCCCACCTCCCGCTGGTTGATGAGGCAGCCCTTGCGGGGATGCACGAACTCGATGGGGTCCTCGATGGTGAGGATGTGGTCCCGGCGCTTCTGGTTGGCCAGGTCGATGATGGCCGCGAGGGTGGTGGACTTTCCGGAGCCCGTGGGGCCCGTCACCAGCACCAGGCCCTTGGCCAGGAGGGCCAGCCGCTTCACGTGGTCCGTGAGGCCCAACTGGTCGGCGTTGGGGATCTGGTTGGGGATGACGCGGCAGACCAGGCCCGGGCCGATGCGATCCATGAAGTAGTTCACGCGCAGGCGGCAGTTGCCGCTATCGAAGGGGTAGGCGAAGTCCGCGTCGTTCCGGTCCTGGAACTGCTTCCAGCCTTCGGGGGTGGCGATGGCCTCCATCATCTCCAGGAGCTGGGTGGGGCTCAGGATGCCGAACTCGTCGAATTCCTCCATGTCCCCGGCGATGCGGGCCATGGGAACTTCCAGGGAGCTGCAGTGGAGGTCGGAGCCCTTGCGCTCCA
>CAYSXG010000618.1:0-2316 GCA_964434895.1 uncultured Solibacteraceae bacterium
TGTTCATGTACTTCGGCTTCTCGTCGCCGAAGGCCCGGCCCCCGAGGGCCACCAGGCGGCCCCGGGCGTCGTGGATGGGGATGGTGAGGCGGTTGCGCAGGAAGTCCAGCAGGGTGCCCCGCTCGCTGCGGGAGGCGAGGCCCGCCTGCTCGGCGAGTTCGGGGGAGAAGCCGAGCCCCCTCAGGTGGCCGAGCAGGGCGTCCCAGGCCTCCGGGGCCACGCCGAAGCCCGCCTCGCCGATGAAGGCCTCGCCCATGCCCCGTCCCCGCAGGTAGTCCCGGGCGGGGCCGTGTTCCCGCAGGCGCTGCTGGTACCAGGCCTGGGCGCTCTCCAGCACCGACCGCAGCCGGGCCTCCTGGTCCATTTCCGCCGTCGACCGCTCCCGGGCCTTGGGCAGCTCGATGCCCGCGGCTCGGGCCAGCTGCTCCAGGGCCTCGGGGAAGCTGAGGCCCTCCCGCTCCATGAGCCACGCGAAGGCGTCCCCGGACTTGCCGCATCCGAAGCAGTGGAAGAAGCCGCGGCTGGGCACCACCTGGAAGCTGGGGGAGCGCTCGCTGTGGAAGGGGCAGAGGCCCGTGTAGGCCGACCCCTGCTTGCGCAGCTTGACCGCCTGGCCCACCAGGGCCACCAGGTCCGTCGCGTCCTTGACGCGCTCGACGAGGTCGCGGTCGCGCATCAAGAAAAAGAATGGAACCGCAGATTGCGCAGAAGGAAGTCGGCCTGCTTCTGAATCTGCGTCATCTGCGGAATCTGCGGTTTCATGTTCAGTTTATTTCCAGTCCCTCGACGGCCAGGGAATCCACGCGGTGCACGCCGGGATCCAGGGGCTCGGGATGGGGGGCGTGGATGGTGGCGTGGAGGACGACGGTGGCCCCGGGGAAGGCGTGGAGGAATCGATTGGCGTTGGCGGGCTCGTTCTCGAAGGCGAAGACCACCTCGCCCGTCTGCTCCAGCTCCTGGAAGACGCCCAGCTTGAAGGCCAGGTCCTCCTCCTCCCAAGTGGGCTTGAGGCGCAGCAGCACGTCCTCTCCGGGCCGGGGGAAGCCCGCCTCGGCCAGGGCTTCCAGGGTGCCCTGGCGCATGCCGGGCTCGTCGCGGCCCGAAAGGTAATAGGTGAGGCAGCCGGCGGCGCGGAGGGCCTTCACCAGCTCCACGGCGCCGGGGTAGACGCTGTCCTGCTTGACGAAGTGGTCCGTGAAGAAGGTGGCCCTCCAGAAGGCCCTCAGCTCCGTGAGGATGGCGAGGTCCGAAAAGCCCGCCCCCTCGAGGTCCGTCATGATGTTCCATCCCATGCGCTCGGGGTCCAGCCGCTCGATGAAGGGGTTCAGCTGGGGGCGGTAGTGGGCGAAGGCCCGGGCGATGGCGAGGTTGCGGGGCCCCGTGCAGAAGAGGGTGGAGTCCAGGTCGTAGACGGCGATGGGCCGGGGCGAGCCCGCGGGCCGCTCCCGGAGGCGTTCCAGGGTTTCGAGGATGGGTCGGTGCTGGGTCATGGGCCTCAGGTTAGTCCAATTCCGGTTCCGGCGTGGCCGAGGGCCGGGCGTTCCAGATGCGGGTCATGATGAAGGCCCCCAGGAGGCTGAAGGGGATGATGGAACCCACCCAGATCCAGGCGTTCCGGGGGGCGTGGCCCGCCAGGGCGGAGCCGTCCCACCCGTAGGTCTTGAGGATCCACCCGAGGCCGAAGCCCGTGAGGCCCGAGCCGATGTACTGGATGCCGTCCAGGGCCCCGGCCACGGTGGCCGCGGCCTTGCGGCCCCCGAAGTCCATGCTGGCGGTGCCGCTGAGCATGCCGTGGACCCCGAAGATGAACATGGCCGTGAGGCCCAGGAGGGCGACGGCCCACACCTGGCCGGCGAAGCTGCCCCGCCCCAGGGCCAGGCCCAGGAGGACGAGCATGACCACCTGGACCAGGTAGAAGACGAAGGCCACCGGCGGGCGCCGGGAGTGGAAGAGGCGGTCGCTCATCCAGCCGCAGAGCAGGCCTCCGAATACCCCCCCCGCCATGAAGGCCACCCCGGTGAACCAGTAGAGGCCCACGGTCTTTCCGAGGATCGTGAGGGGCCGGCCCGCCAGGAGGATCCCGGGCAGCACCTTGGTGACCGCGTAGACCTCCGACAGGTACTCCGTGAAGTAGAGCATGACCCCCTGGCGCACGAAGCCCGTGCAGAACTCCGCGAGGATGAGGGCCATGATGGTGGGATTGTGGATCACCCGGCTGGCCAGTTCCCGGAGGGGCAGGGGCGTCTCGTCCGCCTCCTGGGCCCGGGATCCGTCCCCGGTGTCGAAGTCCTCGTAGCCCGCGTGGCTGGGGCGGTT
>CAYSXG010000619.1:0-2310 GCA_964434895.1 uncultured Solibacteraceae bacterium
GCACAGCACGCCCAGCCACAGGTGCGGGAACTGGAAGATGCTGCTGCGCTCGCGCCGCCCCGGCGTGCGCGGCTGGGTGTTGGCCTGCGCCGCGCTGATCTCCGGAGGCGGCCAGCCCAGGCCCCACACCGCAGGCCGCCCCGGGATGCCGACCGTGTGGACTCCCAGGAGCTTGGCGGCCTCCACCGCCCGCAGGACGTTGGGGCGTTTGCCGCTGGTGGAGATGCCGATCAGCACGTCGCCGGGCCGGCCCAGGGCCTCCACCTGGCGGGCGAAGACGTAGTCGTAGGCGTAGTCGTTCCCGATGGCCGTGAGGGCCGAGGTGTCGGTGGTCAGGGCGATGGCCGCCAGGGCCCGCCGCTCCTTCAAGTAGCGGCCCGTGAGCTCCGCCGCGAGGTGCTGGGCGTCGGCGGCGCTGCCCCCGTTCCCGCAGACCAGGACCTTGCACCCGCGCTTCAGGCGCTCGGCCAGGTCCTCCGCCTGGGCCAGGACGTGGTCGATCTCCGCTTCGAAGAAGGAGGCCTTCAGTGCGATGGCGTCCTGCACGTGCTGGAGAAGTTGGACTCGCATAATTGGGATCATGGCAGCATTATCCGAGAGAACGCACAAGTTCGCCCCCACCCCCTTCAGGATCCCCGATGCCGCTGATGGAATGGATCGCCCAGAAGCATCCTGCCCTGGTCCACGTTCCTGTGGCGGTGGCCCTCCTGATCCCCATTCCCCTCCTGGCGGCCCAGCGGCCGGGGCGGGGCATCCGGCCCTGGTGGACCGTGTGCCGCTTCCTGGCCTGGTCGGGTTTCCTGGGTTCCCTCTTCGCCCTCCTCAGTGGCTTCGCCTGGGCCCGCCAGCTGGGCCTCCTGGCTCCGGGCGTGTGGCTGGCCCCCAAGGGGGAAGGTCTCGGAGCGCTCTTTCGCCTCCACCAGATCCTGGCCTTATCGGGCCTAGGCCTCGGACTGCTCACCCTCTGGGCGGTCCACCGGCCCCGTAAGGATCACCAGAACATCGGTTTCCTGGCTCTCCTCTTGGGCCTCCTCTGGAGCGGGGCCTTCGCGGGGGCCGGCTGGGTGGGGGGACGCATGACCCATCCCGCATCGGCCCCGGCCCCCGCGCCGGAGCCACCTCCCCAGGCCCAGGCCCCGGCACCGGATCCGGAGGCCGAGGCCCCCTACCGCTACCTGGATTACGGCAGCCTCGAGCCGGTCCACGAGGAGCCGGTGAAGTCCCCGGAACACGGAGGGCGCTGGATTCGGGTCTGGGTCACGGCCAGCGGGATCGAGGCCTACAAGGCCGGCAATCCACTCCCCGCCGGGGCCTACGCGGTGATGACGAGCCTGGAGGACCGCTGGGGACGTCCCTCGGTGGAGTCCGGCCCCCTGGAGGCCCTGGAAGCCTCCGCGGAAGGCCGGCCCATCTTCACCTCCTACTGGCCCCGGGTGCCGGCCGCCCGACAGGGGGAGACGGGAGGCAAGGCCCGGGTCTACGGGCGCGGCCAGGACCCGGAGGTGCAGAAATGCGCAGCCTGTCATGCCCAGGGCCTTTCGGATCCGAGCCAACGGAGCGCCTGGAAGGCCCCTCGACGGGCTACCCAGTCCCTTCGCACCGAATAGGCTCCTAAGCTTCTCCCTCCGGCCCACCTTCTTCCTCGGGGGCCTCGTCCATCCGGGCCAGGGCGGCTTCGAGCCCCGTTTCCCGGAGGGCCACGGCCCGCTTGTAGGCGCGCAGGATCGCCCCGCGTACCCGCAGGTAGCTGCTGTCGGTGACCTTGGTATTGAAGGTCAGGGTGGCGACCAGGAAGGTGCCCCCCGCCGGCAGGGCCTGGGGGGCGCCGATCTGGACCTGGGGCGGAAGGATGGCCGCGGAACTGCCCTCCCTCAGGTCCAGGCCCACCCGGTCGCACCAGCGGGTGAGTTCCGGCAGGCAGGCCAGGCCCCCCTCGCGGACCAGGGGCTGTTGGGAATCCCGCACCGCACTGCTTTCGGGGATCGTGGCCTCAAGGACGGGATGGTCGAGTACAAGCACCGCCGCGACGCGGATGCGACCAAGGTCGCCGTGGGCGAGGCAGCAGCGTTCCTGCGCAAGCGGCTCGCCGATGGCGCGCGCGCCGCGCACTGACCTCGCAGCCCTCGCGGCGTGTGCGGCGCTCGCCCTTCCGTGCCCGGCGCTCGCCGGCGCGCAGCAATACGAGGTGCTGTCGGCGAGCGTGCGCGCGGCGATGTCGAGCGCCATCAACGATCGCTCGAGCGTCGATTTCAAGGATCTCGACACGCGCGCCTGGGTGCGCGCGATGACCCGGCGCGTCTCGCCGAAGTA
>CAYSXG010000620.1:0-2307 GCA_964434895.1 uncultured Solibacteraceae bacterium
CCGCTTTGCCGGGCGTGGGGTCGAGGGCTGGTGTCGCATTCATGCGTGGGGTCCGGGGGCAGAGAGAGGGCAGGGCAAGAAGGGCCGCGCGGGTCCGCCTTGCCATGCTAGGCGGCGCCGTCCCATGCTGGACATGATGCGGCGGGTCAAAAACTTTGCCGCAGGTGACACGGACCTGGGAACCCATGAGCGGATCGACCATCGCAGCAGGTTTCGCGCGCGGACTGTCCGATCTGGCGGTGTCGAAGGGGGCGGACCGGCGGGCGCTGATGGCGCGGTCCGGCCTCGACGCCGCGCTCCTGGAGGATCCAGACCGCCGCCTTCCCTTCAGTGCCTACATGGCCTTGATGCGCGCGGCCAAGGACCTGAGCGGGGACCCGGCCCTGGCGCTCCACTTCGGGGAGGGCGCCGACCTGGCGGAGCTTTCCGTGCTGGGCCACCTCGGAAACGCCACGGGGACCATGGCGGATGGCCTCGCGAGGGTGAACCGCTTCGCTTCCCTGGCGGTGGAATTCGAGGGCCTCACCGGCGACCGGTTGCGGCTCCAGAGCATCGAGGGGCAGCTGTGGATGATCGACCGGCGGCCGGACCCCAACGCCTTCCCGGAGTTCACCGAGTCCTTCTTCGCCCGCCTGGTCTGCGATTCCCGGAAGCGCTTTGGCGGCCGGGCCTTCGCCGAGGAGGTGCACGTCACCCACGCCGAGCCGGCCTACCGCGCTGAATACGATCGTATCTTCCAGGTGCCGGTGCGTTTCGGGTGCGACCTGAACGCCCTGCGCCTCGCCGGCGGGGCCATGGACCTGAAGACGCCGCCCGCCCCCTCCTACGCAGCCGGTGTCCTGGAAGCCCACGCGGAGGCGCTCCTGGAAAAGCTGGAAGGCGCGAGGACCTTGCGGGGCCGCGTCGAGCAGGCGCTCCTGCCCAGGCTCCCGGTCGGCGAGGCGGGCGTGGAGGCGGTGGCCCGGGAGTTGGGTTTCAGCCGCCAGACCCTGTACCGCCGGCTCCGCGCCGAAGGCACAACCTTCGACCAGGTGCTGGACGAGCTGCGCTACAGGACCGCGCTCCACCACCTGATCGACCAGGGCGCCTCCGTGAACGAGACGGCCTACCGGCTGGGCTTTTCGGACCCGGCGGCCTTTTCCCGGGCCTTCAAGCGCTGGACCGGCAAAAGCCCGCGGGAGGCGCGGACTGGGCATACCCCGAAGGCCCCGGACCGCTGATCGCGGAAAGCAGGAGCCTTGGCGCCGACCCATTCGAAGGAGACCGGGGGGCGTTTGGATTTCCCTGACCTATCCCGCCGGGCCTGCCGCTACCCTGTTTTTTTGGAGTTCCGGTGTCCTCCGCCCGCCATGGCAGCGTCTTCGTGCTTTCGGCTCCGTCCGGGACCGGCAAGAGCACGCTCAGCCAGCGGCTGGTGGCGAGCCACCCGGACCTCATCTTCTCCATCTCCTACACCACGCGACCGCCCCGGGCGGGCGAGGAGCAGGGGAAGGACTACTTCTTCGTGGACGACGCCACCTTCGACGCCATGGTGCGCGAGGGCGCCTTCGTCGAATGGGTGCAGGTCTACGAGAAGCGTTATGGCACGGGCCGCGGCTGGGTGGAAGAGGTCCTCGCCTCGGGGCAGGACGTGCTCCTGGACATCGAGACCACCGGCGCCATGAACCTGCGCCGGGCCATGCCGGAAGCGGTGATGATCTTCCTGTTGCCTCCGTCGGCGGCGGACCTGGAAACGCGGCTGAGGGGCCGGGGCAAGGACAGCGAGGAGCAGATCAAGCTCCGCCTCCGCCACGCCCGCCACGAGCTGGAGCTCTACCAGGCCTACGATTACCTCATCGTCAACGAGGACCTGGAGACGGCCTACCGCCAGCTGGAATCCGTGGTCCTGGCCACCCACGCCAGCCGGGACAAGATGACCGGGACGGCCGAAGCGATCCTCAAGGGCTTCTAACCTTTCGTCCTTGGTCCTTGGTCCTTGGCCAAGCCTTTGGGGTGCAGGCGCGAAGGGCCAGGGACCCGGGCCAGTGACCCGGGACAAAGCCCCGGCGAGGCGTATCATGTAACGGGGTATCCCCCGGAAGGACCCGTCATGAGCCGTTGGATCACGAAGCACTGGATGTGGATGGCCATGCTGGGCACGGCCGCCGTGTATGCGCCGCTGGCCGGTCGCTCGGGCGAAGAGGGGGCCAAGCTCAAGAACCTGGAGACCCTCACCGAGGTGCTGGGCATGGTGCAGAAGGAGATCCCCGAGCCCCCGGCGCCCAAGCAGATGACCCACGCCACCATCCAGGGCATGCTCCACACCCT
>CAYSXG010000621.1:0-2295 GCA_964434895.1 uncultured Solibacteraceae bacterium
GGCCCCTCCCAGTGAACTTCGTGGTGAAAAAGAGTTCGAAGATGCGCGCCAGGGTCGAAGCGTCCATGCCCGCGCCGGTGTCCGTCACGTCCAGGAACACGTAGGGCCCCGGCTCCCTTTCCCGGCCCTCCACCAGGTCCGCGAGGTCCGGACCCTCCAGCCGCAAAACCCCCGTGCTCACCCGGATGGTCCCCGGGTCCTCCCCGATGGCCTCCCCTGCGTTCAGGACCAGGTTCATGACCACCTGCTGGACCTGGGTCGCGTCCCCCAGGATCAGGGGGAGATCCCTCCGAAGATCCAGATCCACGTGAATGGATTTGGCCATGGACACCTCGAGGAGGGGGAGCATCTCCTCCACCTGGCGGCTCAGATCCAGGTCCTGGATATGGAACTGGCCTCGACCGCTGTAGGCCAGCATCTGGCGGGTGAGGTCCGCGGCCCTCCGTCCGGCGTTCTGGATGGCCTCCAGGTGGCCCCGGAGCTCCGGTCCCGGGTCCAGGTGGTCCAGGGCCAGTCCGGCGTGCCCCATCACCCCCATGAGCAGATTATTGAAGTCGTGGGCCACCCCCCCCGCCAGGACGCCGAGGCTCTCCAGCTTCTGCGCCTGGAAGAGCTGGCGCTCCAGGGCCTCCTTCTCGGCCTGGGCCCGCTTGGCCTCCGTGAGGTCCCTCAGGATCACCTGGTACAGGGGACGGTCCCCCCCGGGGAGGAGGGCCAGGGTCACCTCGGTGTCCAAGAGGGTCCCGTCGGAGCGTTCCACGACCCAATCGAAGCGCAGCGCCTCCCCCGCCCGGGCCCGCTCCAGGAATTCCTCCGCCAGATCGGAGCTGGAACGCCCCCCCGGCTGGAATTCCGGGCTGAAGGAGCCCAGGGGCTGGCCCAGGATGGCCTCCCGGGGACGCCTCACGAGACGGGCGGCGGCCTCGTTGACCATCAGGTAGCCGCTCCGGTCCCCGATCAGGATGGGCTCCACCGACTGGTCGAAAAGGCGGCGGTAGCGCTCCTCGCTGAGGGCGAGACCCTGGAGGGCCCGGAGGCGATGGAGGGCCATGGCGGTGGCCCGGGAGAGGCTCAGCAGGGCGTTGAAGGCCGCGGGCTCCTCCGGTAGGGCCGCCTCCCCCTCGAAGGAGGCCGCGTAGAGCCCCCCCACGCTGCGCTCCTCGAAGATGAGGGGAATCCCGAGGAGGGAACGCAGGCCCAGGCTGGCCACGAAGTCCGGATGGACCTCCTCCGGATGGAGGGGCGCCTCGGGCACGAAGACCACCTCGCGCTCGCGGTAGAGCTTCACCGAAAAGCCCCGCCCCATCACGGGCATCCGCTCCCCAAGCAGGCTCCGCTTGAAGCGGGCCTTCATGGAACGGGTGTGGGCCAGGATCTCCACCTCCGTGGCCGAGGAGGGCTCCCCCCGCATCTCCGCCACGGCCCAATAACGGGCGGGATAGAGGGCTTGGGCCCAGTGGAGCAGCGTCTCGTAGAGCTCGGCCTCACCGGTGCAAAGGCTCAGGGCGAGGATCCCTTCGGCCAGGGCCAGGCCCGACACCCCGGCAGAGCCGTGGGAAGGTGCCTGGGGTTCCTGGGCGGGGGGAAGCACGGGGCCGTCCGGACCGATCAGCGGGCGAATTCCACGGCCCGGGTCTCCCGCATGACGGTGACCTTGATCTGGCCGGGATACTGCATCTCGCTTTCGATGCGCTTGCTGACGTCCTTGGCGATCCAGAAGGCCTGGTCGTCGTTCACCTGGCCGGCGTCCACCATGATGCGGATCTCCCGGCCCGCCTGCATGGCGAAGCTCTTCTGCACGCCCTTGTAGCTGTTGGCGATGCCTTCGAGCTGCTCCAGGCGCTTGACGTAGGTCTCCAGCATCTCCCGCCGGGCCCCGGGCCGGGCCGCGGACAGGGCGTCCGCCGCCGTGATGAGCATCGCCTCCACCGTCCGAGGCTCGAAGTCCCCGTGGTGGCAGCTCATGGCGTGGATGACCTCGTCCTTCTCGCCGAAGCGCTTCATCAGCTCCATGCCGATCTCGATGTGGGTCCCCTCCACTTCCCGATCGATGGCCTTGCCGATGTCGTGGAAGAGGCCAGCCCTCTTGGCGACCTTGGGATCCAGGCCCAGCTCCGCCGCCATGTGCTCGGCGATGTAGGCCACCTCCTTCGTGTGCTCGAGCACGTTCTGCCCGTAGGAATGCCGGTACTTGAGGCGCCCGATGAGCTTGTGGAGCTTGGGATGGACGTCGGGAAAACCCAACCCGATGGCGGCCTTCCCGCCCACTTCCTTTCGGTGCCGGTCCATTTCTAC
>CAYSXG010000622.1:0-2291 GCA_964434895.1 uncultured Solibacteraceae bacterium
GAGCAGCAGGGCCGAAGACGGTCTCGACAGGCGCAGGAGCGTCTGGGCCAGAAGGCTCCGTGCCGCGTGCCGCAGGCGAGAAAGGGGCTTGGCTTCGATCAGGATCGTGGTCTTCATGGCAGGCCTCCGGCTGGGCGCCTTCGCGTCCGGAGAGTGGATGGGCATTGGCGGAACGGGTCGTGGATGGGAGAGGGCGCCGGGCCCGTGGGAGTCAGTCCGCCGGTGGTTGGACACCTGGAACTTCTGGGGACGGCGGCAGGGCGGATGCGGCCCTGGCGATGGCCTCATGGAAGTCCGGCATCGACATGAGCTTGTGGATCGCGCCCGGGAGGGCGCGCTCATAGGCCTGCTTCACGTTGCCTCCACCGAAGACCTGCACTCGGTCCTTGAAGGAGTCCGAGAAGATGACGGCATACAGCTCCCGTCCGTGGAGGTCCTTCACCTTGGCCGTGAAGGTGACCGTCGCCTCGCTGTCACCCGCCCAGAAGCCGGTGGCGTACTGATGCGCGACCCCGGTCAGCTCGATCAGCACGGGGATCCTGCCGTCTGCGAGGCGGTAACCCCGGGCCGCGAGTTCCGTCTCGATGGACCGGCGGAGGAGGGCCTCGATGTCCTCCTCGTTGACGATGGGCGCCATCCGCATACCCAGCGCATTGATCTTCCGGGAGACTTCCCGGGAAGGGGCCGGGCACAGGTCCCGCACCTCGACCTTCACGTGGATGTTCTCCGCGCCTCTGACATGCTCGACTTGGCCTGGGGTCGGATAGTCGATCCTGATGTGCGCCGTGGTGAGCGCGCATCCCGTCGAGAGGGCGAGGGCAAGGCAGGCGAGCGGGAGGGATCTCATCGCCGGATCCCCAGGACCTGCGCGGCGGCCCTGGCCTCGGCATCCACCTTCGCCTGCTGGATCTCGTAGGCGCGATCTATGAGCGCCTCGACGATGTCCTGGGCCAGCTCCTTGGGGTCCTTGCGGCCCGGGTGAGTGGTGAAGAGTGCCAGCACCTTCCCGTTCCTGGGATCCGAGAGCTTCACCAGGGCGTGCTGGAAGTACCAGAGGCCTTCGACCTCGATGTCGCCCGAGGTGGAGGAGAGGTGGAGAGCCGGTTTGTGGTGGCTCTTGGCCGCGCGCCGCTCACCCTCCTGGATGAGCAGATCCGGTATGGAGCGCCAAGCTTGGCCCTCGGGCATGGCCCAGGGCGCACAGTGCAAGGTGAACTGGCTTGGATCGAATCCAGGGTCGGACCATGCCTCCTCATTCTTTAAGGGAGACAAGCGCTCGGAGGGCCACCACGCATCGAGCCGCGCCTGGCCCCCTTGGAGGGTCCAGAGGGCCAGGGCCACTTGTCGAGGGGGGGCGAGGCTCAGGTAGTCCAGGTCGGATTGGATCCCGAGGACGGTCTGGCCCGACTTTGCATCCACCAGCCTCAGCTGGTACCTGAGCTGATAGTGGTGTCCGGAGACACCCGCTACCATGGGACCACCACTGCGACCCACCATATAAACAGCCCCCAGCAGCCCATTGGCCACGACCTGGCCGATTTTTGCCCCCACCCGGTACTCATGATGGAACCGGAGCATCCGCAGCTCGCACCGGTAGGCGAGCGGCGCTTCGGGGGGCGGAGGCCCTTCCTGGCTGAGCCTCAGCCCTTCGGTCACGAAGTCCTCCAGGGTCGCGGCGGCGACGTGGATGGGCGAGTTGGGGCTGCGGCTTTCGGTCAGGGACAGGCCCTTGGTGCAGGCCTCCGCGAGGGCCACGGGCCGGAGATCCACGCCCTGATGGCGGAGATCGAGCCCAGGCGCCGACCAGACCAGGCTCAGCCCCGTCTTCTTATCAGGACAGAGGGCCACGCCCTCCCCGAACCAACTGGGATCCTCCACGACTTCGGGCGGTGGAAGTTCCAGCCGCGCCGCCTTCTGATGGGAGGAGGGGGAACTTTCGGGCCCTTTTGAGCAAGCCAGGAGTCCGAGGGCCAGCGGAACGGCGAAGCGGGCGTGTGTCATGGCAGACCTCCGTCGAGCGCATCGCGCTGAAGGTCAGGAAGGGGGGAAGTTCAGCCTCTGAAGCTGTCGATCAGGGCGGCGAGTACGAAGTCGGCGCGGAACTGCAGGGGCCGCCACTGGATCCAGCGGTCCCGGAACTGGACCACCTGGAGGGCGAGGACGCCGTGGAGGGCGGCGAAGAGGGTCTGGGCCAGGAGGTCGGGGTCGAGCCCCTCGCGAAAGCTGCCCGCGTCGCGGGCTTCCTCCAGGCAGGACCTCAGGAAGAGGTAGGGGTTGTTGCCGGTCTCATC
>CAYSXG010000623.1:0-2289 GCA_964434895.1 uncultured Solibacteraceae bacterium
GATGCGGCCCTTGCCCCCCGAGGAGCCCACCACGTCCGCGATGGCGTGGGCGGCGTTGACCACCAGGTGCAGGATCACCTGGTTGAACTCCCCCGGGAGGCAGAAGACCATCGGCAGATCGGGATCCAGGCGGGTTTCCATCTCCGCCACGTACTTCCATTCGTTTCGCGAGACCGTCAGGGTGCTCTGGATGGCCCGGTTCAGGTCCACCTGCACCTTCTCCTCGCCGCCCGGGTGGGAGAAGTCCTTCATGGCGCTCACGATCTTCGAGACCCGCTGGACTCCTTCCATGGACTGGCGGATGGCCTTGGGGATCTCGTCCTTCAGGTAGGGCAGGTCCGCCTTCCGCAGGCAGGCCTCCGCCTCCTTGATGAAATTGCTGGTGAGCGTGCCCTTCTGCAGTTCCTGGAACAGGGACTCCTGCATGGAAACCGACATCATCAGCTCCTGGAAGGCCTCCTGAAGGAAGACCCCATTGTCCCCGATGTACTGGATGGGCGTGTTGATCTCGTGCGCGATGCCCGCCGCCAGCTGGCCGATGGACTCCAGCTTCTGGGCGTGGCGGAGCTGGATCTCCATGAACTGGTGCTCCCGCTCCGCCTTCTTCCTCGAGGTGATGTCCCGGGCCATGATGAGGATCTGGGCCAAGGCCCCGGAGGGGTCGCGGATGGGCACGCCGTAGGATTCGAGGTCCACCCATTCCCCGTCCTTTTTGCGCATCCGATACTCCAGGCGCTGGCCCTGCCCCGTACTCACCAGGGCTTCCAGGGCCTGCCGGATCCTTTCCCCGTCCTCTGGGGCCACGGCGTCCAGGGGCCCCATTCTCGCGAGCTCCTCCTCGGAGTAGCCCAGCATCCGCGGGTAGGCGGGGCTGTGGTAGATCCTCTGTCCCGAAGGATCCAGGATGGCGATGAGGTCCTGGGCGTTCTCCGTGATGATCCGGAACAGTTCCTCGCTGCGCCGCATGCCCTGCTCGGCCACCTTCTGGGCCGTGATCTCCCGATGGGCCACCACCACTCGCACCACGCCGTGCCTTTCGAAGCGGGTGACGCCCAGCTCGAACCACTTGGGCGCACCCCCGCCGCCCACGCGGTACTCCGACCGGAAGGAGCTCGAAAGGCCCGCCAGGATCTCGACCATGGCCCGAGCCACCTCCGAGGGGACCTCCCCCTCCTGGAGCACCGCCTCGCAGATCGGGAGGTAATTCGATCCCACCGGGCAGTTCCAGAGAAGGCGGTTGTCGGGGTCCTCGTAGGCCTTCCACTTGGCGTTCACCGCCAGGATGAAGCCCAGCTCGTCGAGGATGCCGATGCAGGCCGGCAGCGCGTCCAAGGTCGAGGCCAGGAGGTCCTGGGAGACCCGCAGCGTCTCCTCCGCCTGGACCCGCCCCAGGGCGTAGTGCACCACCCGGTAGAGGCTCTCCCCGTCCATCCTCCCCTTGTCGAGGTATTCCTGGGCCCCCAGGGAAAGGGCCTTCAAGGCCGTGGAGTATTCGTCGGAGCCGGTGACCACCACCACCGCCGTGCCCGGGCGGGCCCGGCGGACCTCCTCCAGCCCGCCCAGGCCGTAGGAGTCCGGAAGGCCCAGATCCAGGAGCACCACGTCGATGGGCTCGCGCTCCAGGACCGCCAGGGCCTCCGCCATGGTCTCCACCCCCTGGACGTGCCAGTCCGGAGCGCTGCTTTCGAGCAGCACCATCTCCAGGGCCCGCATGTGGGGGTCGTCCTCCACCACGAGGACCCGATGGCCTCCCGGTTCCTGCATAGCCCCCCGCTTCGCGTGGATCAGCTCTTTTTAAAACAATAATTATCTCTTATTTGACCCCACCCTTTCGGCACCCCGCCCCGGGGCCTTTAGTGTGGGCGCAACCTCTCCCCGGGCTGCGTGGTAGGCTGGAAAGGGCCTGCCACGGCCCTTCCTGGGATCTCGCCATGCGCTACCTGCCCTCGGCCCCGCCCGAAGACCGGGCTTTGCTCGACGCCTTGGGCGTCCAACGCCCGGAGGACCTCCTCGGCGGGGTCCCCGAGCATCTCCGGTTGAACCGCCCCCTGGACCTCCCCCCCACCAGCAGCGAACTGGAGGTGCTGCGGGACCTGGAGGCCCTGGCGGACCTGAACCGGCGCTTCCGCACCCGCTTTTTGGGGGCCGGGGCCTACGCCCATTTCATCCCCACCGCCGTGGACCACCAGATCAGCCGCCAGGAATGGTTCACGGCCTACACCCCCTACCAGCCGGAGATCAGCCAGGGCACCCTGCAGCACATCTTCGAGTACCAGACCCTCATCTGCG
>CAYSXG010000624.1:0-2286 GCA_964434895.1 uncultured Solibacteraceae bacterium
CCACCTTCCTCCCTTCGGCGGGCCTCCCTGGGGATTTCATCACCACCCTTCAGGAGGTCCGGGACGTCCAGGGACGCCGGGCCCTTTGGATCGGCACCCGCACCGGGCTGGCCTGCCTGGACGACCGTGGGCTCCGCCCCATCCGACCCGCCGGGGACCTCCCCAACGAAAGCGTGACCAGCCTGCTGCCCTTCCCTGCCACGGGCCCGACCACCCACCTCCTGGTGGGCACCTTCGGGGGCGGCATCTTCCGGGTGGACCTCGCCCGGCCGGAGGACCCTCCGACCCCCTTCCTGGAGGCGGAGGGTCCCGACCTCCCCAGCGGCACCGTCCAGGACCTCATGTGGGACCATCGCGGCAGGCTCTACGTCTTCACCATCAAGGGCGTCCTTCGATTGAGCCCCACGGTCGGAGGGAAATGGCTCCCCCTTCTCTTCACCCGGGAAGATGGCCTGCCCTCGGAACAGGTGACGGCCAAGGGGGCCTCCCTGGGCAGCGGGAACCGGATCTGGGTGGCCACCACCGGCGGCGCGGCCTGTCTGGAACCCGACTCCGTCCGACCCGATCACGTCCCGAAGCCCCTCCTCCTGAATGAATTCCTGGTGGACGGCCACCCGGTGCCCAGCGGCCCCCAGCCTTCCCTTCCCTGGACCACCCGGCGGATCACCTTCCGTTACAGCCTCCTCTCCCTGTTCCGGGAGAAGGAGACCCTCTTCCGCACCCAGCTGCTCGACCTGGAAAACGAGCCGGGGACCTGGGAGAAGGAGGCCTTTCGGGAATTCTCGGCCCTCCCTGCGGGGGTCTATCGCCTGCGGGTCTGGGCCAAGGACTACGCCGGAAACCTATCAGGCCCCCTCGACCTGCGCTTCCAGCTGCTCCCCGCGCCCTGGCAGACCGGATGGTTCCGGGGCCTGGCCCTCCTGGCCGGAGCCCTGGCCGTCTGGGGGATCATCCGCTGGCGTCTTCACCAGGTCCAGGCCCGCAGCAACGAACTGGAGACCCTCGTGGCCCAGCGCACCCAGGACCTGGCCCGGGCCAACCTCGTCCTGCAGCAGGAGGCCCAGGTCCGTCGGGTGGCCGAAAGGACGAAGGACGAGTTCGTGGCGGTGGTGAGCCACGAGCTGCGGACCCCCCTCACCTCCATCCACGGGGCCCTGGGCATCCTCCGCGCCGGCGCCATGGGAAGCCTTTCGAGGGAGATGGGCCGCCTGGTGGAACTGGCCCACCGCAACAGCCTGCGGCTCCAGGCCCTGGTCAACGACCTGCTCGATATCCAGAAGATCGAGGCGGGCAACCTGACCCTGTCGCCGGGCTTCCTGGATCTGCGCTCCGTGGTGGCCCGAGCCGTGGAGGCCATGGCGAGCTACGCCGACACCTGCAAGGTCCAGATCCGGGTGGAGGAGGAGGCCCGCGCCTGCCTCATCCATGGGGACGCGGGGCGCCTGGAGCAGGTGCTCATGAACCTGATCTCCAACGCCTGCAAACACAGCCGCGAAGGAGGGGTCGTGCTGGTCGAGGTGCGGAGTGGGGGGGAGAGAACCCTCGTCGCCGTGACCAACCACGGGGACCCGATCCCCGAAGAGTTCCGGCCCTACATCTTCCAGAAATTCGCCATGGCCGACGCCAGCACCACCCGGCGCGTGGGGGGCACGGGCCTGGGCCTGGCCATCTGCAAGGCCATCATCGATAAGCACGGGGGGCGCATCGACTACGACAGCGGCGGGGGGGGGACCCGTTTCTGGTTCGAACTGCCGAGCACCGAGGTCCCCGAGCCCATCCCGATCCCCTGAACGCGTCCGGGAGCCGGAACTCGAGCCAAAGGCGCTCCTGCTTCGTCTTCGTGCGGGGATAGGGGATCCTTTCTCGGACCTGCGGCGAGCCTGCGCAGCGGGGCCCTGCCCGCCCGAGTCGAGCCCTGATGCTCAACCGGAGGGGGCCCGGCTCGGCAGGCCGCCTAAGCGGCCTGCGCACGCCACCCCTCACGGTTTCGCGGCTACCGCCCGCGATCGCAAGCCGAAGGCGCGGCGGGAGCGGCCTTCCGCGTGTCCGAGACCTACGGCCTGAGCGTCCCCATCATGCGGGGATAGGGGATCGTTTCTCGGACATGCGGCGAGGGCGCCTGCGGGTCGTGGAGCAGGCGCGAGCCTGCGCAGCGGGGCCCCGCCCGCCCGAGTCGAGCCGGGCCAAAGGCCCGGCGAGGCTGCCGCCCGCGATCGCAAGCCGCAGGCGCAGCGGGAGCGGCCTTCCGCGTGTCCGAGACCTACGGCCTGAGCGTCCCCATCATGC
>CAYSXG010000625.1:0-2285 GCA_964434895.1 uncultured Solibacteraceae bacterium
CTTCCGGACCCGGTAACAGGAACCCCTGCTTTTACGCTATAGGGCGGGTATAGGGGTCACGGACCGAAATGGGCGGCTTCGACGAGCTCATCGAGCGAAAGAAGCAAGGGTCTTTGAAGATCTATCTCGGCTACGCGGCCGGCGTGGGCAAGACCTACGAGATGCTGCAGGAAGGCCATCGGCTGAAAAAGCGCGGCATGGACGTGGTCATCGGCTACGTTGAGCCCCACGCCCGCCCCGAAACCACCGCCCCCCTGGGTCCGGCCTACTTGCTCTCCCGGGGCCCCTGCTTCCTTCCGCCCCCGCCCTACGGGATGGTTCTGCGGAACAACCCCTTCCGCCCCCGCCGCTACCCCCGCTTCACCAGCGACCCTTCGGACATCACCGTCACCTACATCAACGGCCCGGCCTTCCAGACCGCGGGCCTCGAGGCGGAGCTGAAATACCAGCCTCGACCCACCTTCGACGCCTTCCTGAACCTCAACTACATCCACGGGAACCGAGGGGACGCCCTGCCGGGCCTCCGGGGCTCCAACTACGCCTTCGTGCCCATGGCCACGGTGAAGGCGGGCCTCTCCGGCACCGCGGGGGCCTTCACCGCCTCCCTGCTGGCCCTCTTCCAGACCCGCGCGGACGGGCCCCTTGAACCCATCCCCTCCTGGGCCTCCTGGGGCCTCCACCTGGGCTACGCCCATGCCCTGGGCGGCTGGAGGCTGCGCCACGCCCTGGACGGCCAGAATCTGGGGGACCGGGAACGCTGGTTCCCCGAAAACGCCCGTCGCAACCTCAACGCCATCCCCGACGGCCTGGGCCGGCAGGTCCGCTACTCGCTGACCCTGGGGTTCTGAGAGGGTGTGCAAATCTTGATCAGGCAGTCCTGGCTTTGACCTCCGCGATGGCTTCCGCGATGACCTGGTCGTCCACGCCGTGGCGGCGCAGGCTGTCCACGACCAGCTTTACCTGGTCGTTTTCCAGCCGGGCTAGGTCCTTCCGGAGGCCCTGGCCAATGTAGGCCCGGATCAGGGGCTGGTACCCGGAGAAGCCGAGGGCGGGGGCGACGGCCTTCAGGTCGTCGATCACGTCCTCGGGAATCCGGAGGCTGATGCTGGTCATGGGGCGGTCCTTCTGGAGCCGTTTCTGAATGCGCTCATTCATGTTCATAGTCCCTCCTTTCCGAGGGCGTGGCTGGTCTGGCCGAAATGATGCGGATGGTGTCCTCACAACGGACGGCGTGGACAACGAACAGGAGGGCCCAGTCCTAGGCGAGGCCAACGGCAGCTTCCCGGGTTTCGCCTTGATCGCTGGCATCCACCAGCCGGACGAAGGGATCGAAGAAAACCTCGCAGGCCTTTTCGAAGGCGACATGGTGCTTGCGGAGGTTGGCCGCCGCTTTTCCGGGTCCCACTCAAAGACCTGGCCCAGGACTCGTGGGTGATGTCCATCGGTGTAAATGTATATACAATGTCAATGCGCGTCAAGCCGGGATGCCGGCCTTGATGGCGGGGCCGGGGCGGGTCTTGGGCAGGTGGGCGCCACGCTAAAATGGGCCCTGGAGGCTTCATGCGCTTTGGGCCCTGGGACGTGCGGATCATCAGCGGGGGCACCTTCGCCCTGGACGGCGGGGCCATGTTCGGCACCGTGCCCAAGGTGGTGTGGAACAAGGTCTACCCCTGCGACGAGGAGAACCGCATCACCATGGCCACCAACTGCCTCCTGGTCCGGGGCGAGGTGGGGGGGCGGCGCCACGTGATCCTGGTGGACAACGGGAACGGGGACAAGGAGGACGAGGCCTTCATGGCCCGTTTCAAGTTCCAGGGGCGGGGGGTGCTGGACGCGGGCCTGGCGGCCCAGGGACTGGGGCCCGAGGACGTCACGCTGATGCTCCTCACCCACCTCCACTTCGACCACGCCGGGGGGAGCACGCGCCTGGACGCCGACGGCCGCCCCGTGCCCAGCTTTCCCAATGCCCGCCACGTGGTGCAGAAGCGGGACCTGGAGGACGCCCGCCGCCCCCATCTGCGGGTGAAGGCCTCCTACCTGCCCAAGAACTGGGAGCCCCTGGAAGCCGCGGGCCTGCTGGAGACGGTGGAGGGCCACGCCGAAATCCTGCCGGGCATCACCGTGGACCCGGCGCCGGGGCACATCGAGGGGCTGCAGACCGTGACCATCGAGGGGGACGGCCGGAAGCTCGTCTACCTGGCGGACCTCATCCCCACCTCCCGCCACATCCAGCCCGCCTGGGTCATGGGCTACGACCTGGACGTGGTGACCTGCGTGGACGAGCG
>CAYSXG010000626.1:0-2284 GCA_964434895.1 uncultured Solibacteraceae bacterium
GCCCCGGGCACCACCCAGGCCTTCGTGGCCCCCCTCAACGGGGCCCCCAGCACCGCCGTGGCCTGGAGCCTGGACGAGGGCTCCGTGGCGGGATCCGTGAACGCCGCGGGCCTCTACACCGCCGGGTCCACCGTGGGGACCTACCACCTGCGCGCCACCCTCCTTTCGGACAGCTCCCGCAGCGCCACGGCCTTGGTCACGGTGGCCACCGCCGTCAGCCTCCAGATCCTGCCCGGCAGCCTCACCCTCAGCACCGGGGACGCGGCGGACCTGGCCTACCAGATCGATCCTTCGGGCATCCTTCGGGACGTCACCTGGAAGCTGCAGGAGGGGAGCGCCGCGGGCACCCTAACGACCCAGAACGGCATCCCTGTCTTCCACCCCGCCGCCGTCTCCGCGCCCACGCTGGTCCACGTCACGGTAACCAGCGTGGCGGACCCCTCGAAGTCCTCCACCGCGGAATTCACCCTGCGTCCGGCCCCGGGGGCAGCGGCCTTCCAGCCTTCGGGCAGCCTGGCCACCTCCCGCAGCCATCACGCGGCCACCCCCCTCCTGGACGGGAGGATCCTCGTCACCGGCGGCCAGTCCGACGCCCGGAACGCCAGCAACACCACCCTGGCCGAGCTCTTCGACCCGACCAGCGGGCGGGCCACGCCCCTCGCGACGCCCATGCTGAAGCCCCGCGGCGATCACAGCGCCACCCGTCTGGCCGACGGAAGGGTCCTGTTGGCGGGGGGTGCCACGGGATGGGAGAGCCCCGACCGGGCCAGCGCGGAGGTCTACGATCCCGCGACTTCCACCTTCGCCGCCGTGCTCAATCCCATGAGCGTCCTGCGGGGCTCGGGTCACCAGGCCCTGCTGTTGGAGCGGGGCCCCCACGCGGGCAAGGTGCTGGTGATGGGCGGGTCCGGCTACTACTACACCAGCGCCGACGCCACGGATTCCGTGGACCTCTACGACCCCGTCACCAACCGCTTCAGCCCGGCCCCCCACCCCATGCGGGATCCCCGGACCCGCTTCGCCCTGACCGCCCTGGCGGACGGGCGCTACCTGCTGACGGGGGGGAGCAACGCCTCCGGGAACGCCCTCTCCACCGCGGAGCTCTTCGATCCCGCGGACCTGAGCTTCACCCGCACCTCCGGGAACCTCGCGGCGGCCCGGGCCTGGCACAGCGCCACGCGCCTGGCGGACGGGAAGGTGCTGGTGGCCGGGGGCTACGACGGGATCTCCAGCGCCGAGCTCTTCGACCCGGCCACGGGCCTCTTCAGCCTGCTCCCCAGCCCCATGAAGGAGGGCCGCGCCTGGCCCTCCGCCACGGCCCTGCCCGACGGTCGGGTCCTTGTCGCCGGGGGCCGCAATTCCTACTGGTTTCGGACCCCGGGCCGCGAGGAGGTCTACGATCCCCGCACCCAGGACTTCGCCTTCCTGGGGGCCCTCGGGCGCCCGCGGGAATCCCACAGCGCCACGCTGCTGACCTCGGGGCCCTGGGCCCAAAAGGTGCTGCTCATGGGCGGAAGCGACGGCAACGAGACCGACACCACCGCCGTCCAGCCCTGAGGCCGCCCCCCCGAACCGATGGAGCCCCCATGAACGACGCCTTGTACTTCCTGCGCACGGGCGCGAGGATCCTGCTCCTGCTCCTGCTCTTCGCGGCCCGCCTCTGCGAGGCCAAGGAGGCCTGGGTGGAGGTGCGCTCCCCCCATTTCGTCGCCTACAGCGACGCCGGCCCCAAGGAGGCCCGGGAGATCCTCCGGCAATTCGAGGAAATCCGGGAGGTCTTCCACGCCCTCTTCCCCCGGCTGCGGGTGGACGCGGGCCAGCCCATGGTGATCCTGGCCCTGCGCGAGATCAACGGCATGCAGCGCTTCCATCCCGAAGGCTTCGAAGGCCCCAATCCCAAGCGCCCCTCCGGCATCTACAGCCACCGGCTGGACCGGGACTACGCCCTGCTGCGCCTGGACGCCCGGAGCCCCGGGGGGCAGCCCTACCACGTCCTCTTCCACGAATACACCCACGGCCTGGTGCGCCTGAACTTCGCAGCCCTCCCCACCTGGCTGAACGAGGGCCTCGCGGACTTCTACGGGGCCACGGAGATCGGGGAAAAGGAGGTCCGCATCGGTCGGGTCCCCCAGGGCCGGCTGGCCCAGCTGCGGCGCTCGGTCCTCCTCTCCCTGCCGGAGCTGCTGGGGGCGGGCCACGATTCGCCCCACTACCGGGAGGGGGACAAGACCGGCGTTTTCGACGCCCAGAGCTGGGCCCTGGTCCACTACCTGATGCTGGATCC
>CAYSXG010000627.1:0-2247 GCA_964434895.1 uncultured Solibacteraceae bacterium
GGCCATTCGGCCGTGGTGGACATGACCCTCACGGCGGCCGTCACCTTCGCCCTGGGCCTCGCCTTCCTCGTCGTCCTGGAGCCCCCCTACCGATCCCGCTGGGCCCCCCTCTTCTGGCTGGCCCTGGCCTCCGCCTTCCTCGCCAAGGGGGTGGTGGGTCCCCTGATGGTGGCCCTGCCCCTGGCCTGCCTGGTGCTGCTGGAGCGGGACCGGGGGCTTCTGAGGGCCTTCCTGGCCCCCAACTGGGGGATGGCGGTGGGCCTGGTCCTGGTCTTCGGCTGGGTGGGCGCCCTGTGGGCCCGGGGCGGCGGGGAATTCCTGCGGGAGGTCTTCCTGCGCAACACCTTGGGCCGCTTCGTCCAGGACCCCGCCCTGATCCCCCGCACCGGCCGCCTCGGGGACCACGTGGAGCCCGTCACCTTCTACCTCACGCGCACGCCCGGCAACGTGCTGCCTTGGTTCTTCCTGTGGATCGGGGCCCTCTGGAGCGCCCTGCCCCGCCACCGGCGCCACCCCCTGAGCCCCCGCACCTACTTCCTGCCCCTGGCCTTCGGCCTGAACCTGCTCTTCCTGACCCTCTCCCGCACCAAGCGCATGGTGTACCTGCTGCCGGTCCTCCCCGTCACCTTCCTCCACACGGCGCTCTGGCTGGACCTGCGCATCCCCCGGCTGCGGCGGCGCATGGATTCCCAGCTCACGGTGCTGATGGTCCTGACCCTGACCCTGGTGGGGCTCCTGGGAGCGGGCTTCCCCTGGGTGCTGGCGGCCCAGGGCCTCTTTCCCGCCCCCGCCGCGGCGGCCCTCAGCCTGGGCTCCCTCCTGCTCAGCGCCCTCGCCCTCCGGGACCAGTGGCGGAGGGACCACCCTAGGGCCCTCGACGTGGCCATGCTCCAGTTCCTGGCCTTCCTCGCCCTCTTCCTGGCCTTCGCCGTCCCGGCCCTGGACCGGGAGCGCTGGCGCCCCCTGGTGGCCCCCTACCAGGCGGCCCTGGACCTGGAGCGGAGGGGCTACCGCCTCTTCGGGGCCGGGCTCACCGAGACCCAGCTGGGGCATGCCAGCCTCGCCTTCCGCCACGGCCTGCCCCTCCTGGAAGGGGAGGCCCTGGACCGGACTTTGCGGGGCCCGGGCCCCTTGGCCGTCCTGGTGGAGCCCGCCCTGTTCCAGGCGCAGATCCTGGGCCGGGGCCTGCCGGGGGGCGAGGTGGACACCCCGGCCCGCCATCATCGGGAGGCCAGCCGGGCCCCGGTGCTCTGGGTCAGGCCCTGAGCTCCCCCAGCACCCGCAGCACGAAGGCGTCGTCCGGACGCTCGTCGGGCTCCTTGTGGCAGAGGAGGGAGACCAGGCGCACCAGCTCCGCGGGCAGCCCCGGCCGCAGCGGCTCCAGATCCGGCAGGGGCCGGCTCCGGTGCTGGTCGAGGATTTCGAAGGGCGTCTCCCCGGCGAAGGGCGGATGGCCCGCCAGCATCTCGAAGAGCATGACGCCCAGGGCGTAGCGGTCCGCGGCGGGGCCCACCCGGGTCTTCATCTGGGCCTCGGGGGCGGCGTAGAGGGGCGTGCCCAGGAAGGCGTAGGTCGTGGTCAGGCTTTCGGCGTCCACGATGCGCGCGATCCCGAAGTCCATGACCCGCACGTGGCCGTCCACCAGCAGGACGTTGCCGGGCTTCAGGTCCCGGTGCACGATGCCGTGGGCGTGGGCGTGGGCCAGGGCCCCGGCGATCTCCTGGGCGTAGAGCAGCGCCTCCTCCAGGGGCAGGGGGGCCCGCTCCCGAAGCACCTGGTCCAGCCTCTGGCCCGGGATGTACTCCGTGGCGATCCAGGGGGTGCCCTCCGGAGGGCCCGGATCCACCAGGCGCACCAGGTTGGGATGGTCCAGGAGGCTCCCCAGCCGGGCCTCCTGCCGGAAGCGTCCCAGGAACTCGGGATCGTCCTCCCGGTAAGGGTGCAGCAGCTTCAGGGCCACCCGTTGGCCCGTCCCCTCGTGCTGGGCCAGGTAGGTGCTGGCGAAGCCCCCCCTCCCCAACAGCCTTTCCACGCGATAGGGGCCCACTTTTTGGGGGTCCTGGTAACCGGCCCCGGCCGGGGTCCGGCGGCCCCGGCGCAGGGCAACCACCCCCGCCAGCAGCGCCAGGCCCCCCAGCAGGGTCCACACGAGGGGGCGGCGGGAGGAGGGCTCCGCGACGGGGCGGGGCTGCACCGGAGGGGGCGAGGGCGGGGGAACCCCGGGGACCGGCGGGGCCGGCGCCGTGC
>CAYSXG010000628.1:0-2245 GCA_964434895.1 uncultured Solibacteraceae bacterium
GTCGCTGTCGCGCTCCGTCACGACGCACCCTCCCCGGCCTTCTTGGCGGCCCCGGCCTTCGGGGCCTTAGCCTTCGGAGCCTCAGGCTTCGCGGCCTCGGTCTTGGGGGCGGGTTCCGCGAGGAAACCGGTGGTGGTGGGGAGGGCCTGGTTTCCGGTGGGGGGGGCGGGCTTGGGGGTCTCAGCCTGGGCGCCGCCGGTGAAGGCGACCACGCCAAGCATGAGCGCCGCGGCGAGGCCGACCCCAGTGATGATGTTCCGGTTCATCTTCATCTCCATCACTGCAGCCGGTAATCCATGCGCAGCATGAAGCGCGCGTACTGGGGCGCGCCGTTCAGCATGGCGGGCTCAAAGCGCCAGTTCATGGCCCAGGACTGGGCGTGGGGGCGCAGCTGGGGAGGACCTTCCTTGGCCACCGCCTGGGTGGGCACGCCGTCGGGGCCCACCGTGATCTCGACCACGACCGTGCCCTGCACGCGGGCCATCTTGGCCAGCGGCGGATAGGGAGGACGGGGGGGCTGATACTTGATCTTGATGGCGCTGAAGTCGAAGTCGACCACCTTGCCGGTGCCGCCGACCACGCCGCCGACCACGCCGCCGGGCACGCCGCCGAGGACGCCGCCCTTGACGCCGTGGATCGGGTCGCCGCCCACCACGCCGCCTTCAGCGCCGGCGCCGCCGGGCTTGTTCTGGTCTTCCTTGGGGAGTTCCTTGGGGGTCTCAGGCACGATCTCCTTCGTGGGATCGGGCTTGGGCTCCTCCTTGGTCTCCTCGTGGGGCTTGCTGGAGCTGGCCGCCGGCGGGGGCGGCGGAGGCGGCGGCGGAGGCGGGGGCGGCGGAGGCGGAGCGTCCTCGCCCAGCACCACGGTGCCGATGGCCGTCATGGCCTTCTTGCCGGCCTCGGTGTTCCGCGCCATGTACCAGAGGCCGCCGGCGAAGCCGGAGTACATCAGGATGGTCAGCGGGATGGTGACCGCCGGATTCCCCTTCTTGATCTGCTCGTTGCCCGCCGAGAGGGAGGACTTGTAGACCGCATCCTCCAAGGATTCGGGCTTGGAGGAGGGGGGTGCCTGTTTGGGATCCGGACTCATGAGACTCCCTGAGGGGACAACGGAAAAGAGCCCTCCGGCCGTGGAATGCCGAATGGCTCCAAAAGAAGTAAGGATAAAGATCTGGGGCTGGCCCAAGGGCTAAGATGACAAGCGGAACCGGGGCCGTCAAGCCTCCACCCTGAATGGAAACCCTCGTAAATGCTGGATTTCCAATATTTTTCCGAACCCGTGACAAGCTCCCTACCCCACGTCAAATCTTTGTGACTCAAGGCGATTCAAGTGCCCTCCGACCCCCTTTCCGTCACGACCGCGTCATCCCAATCCGGGGCTCCGTTCCGCTTCACGCCGGAGGCCCTGGACCCCGGCGGCGTCGCCAGGGCAGGCCGCTTTATTACTGCCCATGGCGAGGTGCGCACCCCCGCCTTCATGCCCGTGGGCACGCAGGGGACCGTCAAGGGCATCACGCCCGCGCAGCTCGCCGAGATCGCCCCCGAGGTCGTCCTCGGCAACACCTACCATCTGGGGCTGAGGCCCGGGGACGCGCTGGTGGAGCGGCTCGGAGGCCTGCACCGCTTCATGGGCTGGAACGGCCCGATCCTCACCGACAGCGGCGGCTTCCAGGTCTTCTCACTGTCATCACTGCGTCGGATTTCCGAGGAGGGCGTCAGCTTCCAGAGCCACATCGACGGCTCGAAGCAGTTCCTCAGCCCCGAGCGGAGCATGGAGATCCAGCGGAACCTGGGCTCCGACATCGTCATGGCCCTGGACGAATGCCCGCCCGGACGCCTGGAACGAGACAAGCTCGAGCTCTCCATGGCCCGCACCACCCGCTGGCTGGAGCGCTGCCGGGCCGTGGACCTGCAGCCCCACCAGGGGCTCTTCGCCATCAACCAGGGCGGCACCAGCCTGGAGCTGCGGCGGCGCCACCTGGCCGAGGCCCTGGAGCTGGACGCGAGGACGCCCTTCCAGGGCTTCGCCGTGGGCGGGCTCAGCGTGGGCGACCCGAAGGAGGAGATGAACGCCACCCTGGCTGAGTTCGTGAAGGAGCTGCCGGCGGACCGGCCCCGCTACCTCATGGGCGTGGGCGCCCCCGAGGACCTGCTCTTCGGCGTCTCGGCGGGCGTGGACCTCTTCGACTGCGTCCTGCCGACCCGGGAGGCGCGCCACGGGCGCATCCTCACCAGCCGCGGCCGG
>CAYSXG010000629.1:0-2240 GCA_964434895.1 uncultured Solibacteraceae bacterium
CGGCTTTACTGCGCCCTGGAATTCGTGGAGGGGCACAGCCTCGACGCCCTCATCGAGGAGAACCGCCTGGACCTGGAGGCCCGGGTCCGCATCCTGCTCCAGGTCATGCGCGCCTTGAAGGCCGCCCATATCCGGGCCATCGTCCACCGGGACATCAAGCCGGAAAACATCCTCGTGGGGGAGGACGGGCGGGTCAAGCTCATGGACTTCGGCATCGCCTGCACCATGGGGGGCCGCCACTTCACGGAGGCCGGCGGCTTCCTGGGCTCGCCCCCCTACGCGGCCCCGGAGCTGCTGAGGGGGGAGGAGCCCTCCCCCCAGTCGGACCGCTACGCCTTCTCGGCCACGGGCTTCCAGCTCCTGACGGGCAAGCTCCCCCATCCCGGGACGACCCTCATCGCGGTCCTGTCCCACGTGATGCACTCCCCGCCCGAGATCCCCGCGGACCTGCCCGCGGACCTGGCCCGGGTCTTCCGGAAGGCCCTGGCCTCGGACCCCGAGGACCGCTACGAGAACCTGCCCTCCTTCATGGCGGAGCTCCTGCACGCCCTGCCCCTGAGCGAGGTCGCCCGGGCCCGGCTCCTAGCGGAGCTGGCCCAGGGGGACCAGGCCGGGGACGTCCCGGTACGCCTGCTCCAGTCCCGCTCCTCTTCCAGCATCCCCATCCTGGCCCCCCCGGCCCCGGCCCCGGTCCCGGGCCTGCCCCCCCCCGGGCCGGGGCCCGGCCGAGGGCGCATCGAGCTCGATCAACAGCCCCTCCCGGAGACCGCCCCGGTGCCTACCGCCGGCGCGCCCGCCCCGGTGCAGGCGGATCCCGACGCCCTGCCCTTCAACCTCCGGAAGGTGCTGCTCTGGATCCTGGGGGGCCTGGTGGCCGGCCAGGGCTTCTGGTGGGTGGTGGGGATGGTGAAGGCCTACCTTCGCGCCCACCGGGGCGAGCCCCCCGGCCCCTGAGGCGATAGGGCATCCAAACCGATCCTAGCCTTGCCTGGACTGGGGATTCCCCCCATCCTGGAAGGTCGGGCCGACGGGCGGCCAGGAGTGGGAATGGCGCAAAAGGGCGTGCAGGTCATCGCCGTGGAGGCCGGGAGCCTGGCGGAAGCCGCGGGCATCCAGCCCGGGGACCTGCTCCTGGAGATCAACGGCGACCGCGTGCTGGACCAGCTCAACTATCAGTTCCTCGTCTCCAGCCGGGACGAGACCGAGATCCTGGTGCAGCGTCCGGACAAGAGCCTCTTCGGGGTGGTTCTCGAGAACGGGGGCGACGGCATCGGCGTGGACCTGGCGGCGGACGAGGTGAAGGTCTGCAAGCAGAACTGCGTCTTCTGTTTCGTCCACCAGATGCCCAAGGGCTACCGCAAGAGCCTCTACCTCAAGGACGAGGACGTCCGCCTCTCCTTCCTCTACGGCCATTTCAGCACCCTGAGCTCCAGCGACGAGGCGGAGCTGGACCGCATCGTCCGCGAGCGCCTCAGCCCCATCCACGTCTCCGTCCATTGCACGGACCCCGAGGTCCGGGTGAAGGTGGTCGGCAACCCCCGCGAAGGCCACATCCTGAAGAAGATCGACCGCCTGCTGGAGGGGGGCATCGACGTGCATACCCAGGCCGTGGTGGCCCCGGGGCTGAACGACGACTGGGTCTGGGAGAAGACCCTCGCGGAGCTGTGGGAGCGGCGGGCCTTCCAGGAAGAGGGCCCCTGGGCCGGCAAGGGGGGCGTGCTCAGCCTCTCCTGCGTGCCGGTGGGCCTCACGGCCCATCGCGAAGGCCTGCCGGACGTGCGGGACGTGGACGCGGACTACGCGCGCGCCTGGGTGAAACGCTGGACGCCGGTGGCGCGGAAGTACGCGGAGCTCAACGGGGGCGAGCCCTGGCTCCTGCTGGCGGATGAATGGTTCACGCGGGCCCGGGTGGCCGTGCCGGGCCGCTCCTTCTACTCCCACTCCTGGGCCCAGCTGGAGAACGGCGTGGGCCTGGTGCGCAAGTTCCTCGAGCACAGCCGCCGCTTCATCCACAGCGAAAAGGCCAAGGGCTACGCGGGAAGAAAGCTCCTGCTGCTCACGGGCTCCAGCTTCGCGCCGATCCTCAACGGGGTGCTCGCCCGCCTGAACCGGCAGGTGGGATCCCAGCTGCGGGCTGTGGCCGTGCGCAACCTCGCCTTCGCGGAGAGCGTCACCGTAGCCGGACTGCTCACGGGCCAGGACCTACAATACGCCGCCCACGCGGACCGGGAGGCCAAGGG
>CAYSXG010000630.1:0-2238 GCA_964434895.1 uncultured Solibacteraceae bacterium
ACCCTTCGCTCCGTGGCCACCGTGACCGTGACCAGCGACGTGGTGGTGACCGTGTACCCGCCCGTGGGGACCCTGAGGGTCGGCGACGTGTTCAACCTCTCGGCCCAGGTGGACGGGACCCTGAACAGGGGTCTGGACTGGAGCGTCCAGGAGGGCGCTTCCGCGGGCTCCGTGGGCCCCTACGCCTGGTACCAGCAGTACGTCTCCCCCGCGACCCCCGGGACCTTCCACGTGGTGGCCACCTCCCAGGCGGACGGGACCAAGTCCGGCACCAGCACCCTGACGGTGGCGGCCCCCCTCGGCTCTGTGCGCTTCGCCCCCGTCGGGGGGCTGGCCTTCCCGCGGGCGAACCACACGGCCAGCCTGCTCGGCGACGGAAAGGTCCTCGTGACCGGGGGCATGCCCTGGTCCAGCGCCCAGAAGGCGGAGCTCTTCGATCCCGCGGCGGGCGCCTTCCAGGCCCTCCCGGATCTGAACGCCCCCCGGGCCCGGCACACGGCCACCCTGCTGGTGGACGGCCGGGTGCTGCTGGCCGGCGGCGACACGGGCTGGGACGATCCCCGCGCCGATAGCGCGGAGGTCTTCGATCCTGCCTCCAAGGCCTTCACCCCCGCGACCAACCGCATGGCCCAGCGCCGGGTGTCCGGGGCCGCCGCGCGGTTGGCGGATGGCCGGGTGCTGCTGGTGGGCGGCAGCAAGTGGACCATCTACACCTACGACGTCATGAACCTCGGGGACCTCTACGATCCCGCCACCAACGCCTTCACGGCCCTGGCGACCCCCATGAAGGACCATCGGATGGCGCACAGCGCCACGCTCCTGAAGGACGGCACCGTGCTCATCGTGGGCGGTTACAACGCCAACGGGCACCTCGTGTCCGCGGAGATCTTCGATCCCGCCACCCAGACCTTCCGCTACACCGCCGGCAGCCCCCGAAGGGCCCGGCTGAACCACACCGCGACCCTGCTCAAGGACGGGCGCGTGCTGCTGGTGGGTGGATACGACAGCCGGGAGACGGCGGAGATCTACGACCCCGCCACGGAGACCTTCACCGAGTTGGCGGCGCACCTGGCGGCCCCCCGCTACGGCCACGACGGGACCCTCCTGCCGGACGGCACCGTGCTCCTCAGCGGCGGTCTGGACGCGGCGATCAACGCCACCGCCGAGCTCTTCGACCCGGCCACCAACGCCTTCACGGTCTACGGCCGCGCCTCCCTGGCCCGGGAATCCCACACCGCCACGCTGCTGTCCACCGGACGCGTCCTCCTGGTGGGGGGCGCCACCCAGGCGGCCCAGGGCAGCGCGGAAGTCAGCCAGTAAGCCGCTGGGTCAAAATAAGCTGGTCAGGTCACAAGCACGGCCCCTAAGGCCAGGACCGGGCCCGGCGCCACCTGACTTTTAGGTGGCGCGAAGGGCCCGGAGGGCCTCCCGGATGGCCTCGGGCAGGGGGGGCTTGGCGGCCCTGAGCTCCCCGACCACCGTGAGCACCGCGTCCTCCTTGAAGCCCAGATTGGTGAGGGCCGACCGCAGGTCCGATTCCCAAGGATCCCCGGGGGCCGTGGCCCCTCCCAGCCCATCCAGTCCCGAAAGCCCACCCATCTTCTCGGACAGATCGAAGCAGAGCTTTTCGGCCGTCTTCTTGCCGACCCCGGGGATCCGGGTCAGGGTCTTCACGTCCCGGGTCCGGAGGGCCCGGACCAGCCCCGAAAGGGGCAGGGCGCCCAGGGCCGCCAGGGCTAGCTTGGGCCCCACCCCGTCCACCCGGACGAGCAGGCGGTAGAGGTCCCGCTCCTGGACGGACGAAAAGCCCAGGAGGCTCAGTTCGTTCTCCCGGAGGAGGGTCTCGATGTGGAGGACGACCTCGTGGCCCTCCTCCGGCAGCAGCCCGTAGGTGCCCAAGGAAATGGCCGCCACATAGCCCACCCCGCCGCACTCCACGAGGGCCAGGTTGGGCAGCTTCTGGATGAGTTCGCCCCTCAGTCGTCCGATCATCGGAACAGTGTATCGGGGGCCCCCGTTCCGCAAGCGAAGCGCGCGGGAGGACGCGAGAGCGTCCGATAACTGGGAGGCTCCAGCTCCGCAAGCGAAGCGAGCGGGAGGACGCGAGAGCGTCCGATAACTGGGAGGCTCCAGCTCCGCAAGCGAAGCGAGCGGGAGGACGCGAGAGCGTCCGATAACTGGAGGACGACCTCCAGGTGAAATAGGCGAGGTCGTCCAGAACGTGAGAACGGCGGCCCA
>CAYSXG010000631.1:0-2233 GCA_964434895.1 uncultured Solibacteraceae bacterium
GACGGGGGGGTGGGGCTGGGAAGGGGGCCCGGGGACGGCCTCCAGCCGGGGTTCCGTCCGCAGCAGGATCCGGGGCGAGGCGGGGGGGCCGGCAACGAGCACCGCGATGGCCCGCCCGGTCCGGGCCCTCAGCCCGAGACTCGCGGCGGGGCCGCCAGGCCTCATTTGCAGGCCAGCCAGCTCGGGCCGGTGCGCACCTCCGCCGCCAGTTTCACGCCGAAGGGACCTAGGTCGTCGGCCCCTTCCATGGCCTCCCGCAGCAGGGCGGCGGCCCGCTCCGCCTCCTCGGGGGGGGCCTCCAGCAGCAGCTCGTCGTGGACCTGCAGAAGGAGCCTCGAGCGCATCCCCTCCGCCTCCAGGCCGCGGTGCAGGCGCACCATGGCCCGCCGCATGAGGTCCGCGGCGCTGCCCTGCACCACCGTGTTCACGGCCTCCCGCAGGCCCGCCGCCTGGAACTGCTTGTTGCTGCTCTGCAGTTCCGGGATGGCGCGGATGCGGCCCCAGTGGGTGCGCACGAGGCCTTCGGAGATGGCCTTGGCCTTGGTGCCCTCGATCCACTCCGCCACCTTCGGCATGCGCTGGAAGTAGCGTTCGATGAAGGCCTTCGCCTCCTTCTGGGAGACGCCGATGCTGGCGGCGAGGGCGAAGGCCCCCTGGCCGTAGAGGAGGCCGAAGTTCACGGCCTTGGAGGCGCTGCGCTGCTCGGAGGTGACGTCCTCCATGGCCACGCCGAACACTTCGGAAGCGGTGCGGCGGTGGATGTCCTCGCCGGCCTCGAAGGCCCCCAGCAGCACGGGATCCTGGGCCACCGCCGCCACCACCCGCAATTCGATCTGGCTGTAGTCCGCGTCCAGCAGCACCCAACCCGGCTCCGGTACGAAGGCGCCGCGGATGGCACGGCCCTCGGGGGTGCGGATCGGGATGTTCTGGAGGTTGGGGTCGTTGGAGGCCAGGCGCCCCGTGGGCACCACCGCCTGGTGCAGCTTGGTGTGCACGCGGCCCGTGATGGGGTTCACCATCTGGGGCAGGGCGTCGACGTAGGTGCCCAGCAGCTTCACCATCTGCCGGTGGCGCAGCAGCTCCCGGGCGATCTCCGCGCCGTGCCGCTCCGCCAATTCCTCCAGCGTCTCCTCGTCGGTGCTGGGGGCCTTGGTCTTGCCGGTGACCTTGATGACCGGGAGCTGCAGCTTCTCGAAAAGGATCCGGCCCAGCTGGGCGGGGCTGTTGAGGTTGAAGGGCTCCCCGGCCAGCTCCGTGACCCGCGCCGCCGCGCGCTCCCGCTCGGCGCCGAATTCCTTGGAGAGGCCCGCCAGCACGTCCAGGTCCAGGCGGACGCCGGAGCGCTCCATGGCCGCCAGCACCTCCACCAGGGGCAGGTCCACCTCGGCGTAGAGCCGACGCAGGCCCGGCTCGTCCAGCCGAGCGTCCAGGCGCTCCACCAGCTGCAGGGCCAGGTCCGCGTCCTCGGCGGCGTACTGCACGGCCTCCTCGAACACGGCCTCGTCGAAGCGCTTCATGGCCTTGCCCTTGCCCACGACGCTCTCGAAGGGTATGGGACGGATGTCCAGGTGCCGCACGCTGAGGTCGTCCAGGTTGTGGCGCAGGCCCGATTCCGCCAGGTAGCTCTGGACCATGCTGTCCCCGGCCAGGCCCTTCACCGGCAGGCCGTGGCGCGCCAGGACGATGAGGTCGTACTTGAGGTTCTGGCCCACCTTCCCCACGGCGGGATCCGCCAGCAGGGGCCCCAGCACACGGCGCACGTCGGCGAAGGGCAGATTCCGGGGATCCAAGTGGGGGGCCAGTTCCACCCAATAGGTTTCGGGGTCCCCCTGCAGGTCCAGCATGGACTCCGGCAGGCCGCTGCTGGGCAGCAGGCCCGGCAGGGCCCCTTCGGTGTCTGCGGTGGGGGGCCGCAGGTGGCCCAGGGGCACGTAGAGGCCCTCCTGGGGCTTCCACGCAAGGCTGAGGCCCACCATGTGGCCTCGCGTCGCCTCGATGCTCGTGGTCTCCGTGTCCAGGCCGAAGCGGCCCACGGCGCGGCAGGCGGCCACGGCGGCCTCCAGCTCCGCCATCGTGGTGGCGGCGCGGTAGGCGCGGACGGCGCCCTGGGGGGCGCTTTCGGCGGTGGTTAACTCCTTGGTGAGGGTCCGGAAGCCCAGCCCCCTGAAGGTGGCCCGGGGCTTCCCGGGATCCGGGGCCGAGTGCGATTTGCACAGCGTTCGCCTTGGTCGAA
>CAYSXG010000632.1:0-2232 GCA_964434895.1 uncultured Solibacteraceae bacterium
CCGAGGAGGCCCCGACCGCGACCCCGGCCTTTGTCGCCGGGCCGCAGGCTCCGGCGGTTAAGATCGCCGAAAAGATTGTCCACCGCTACATCGCCCGCCGCCGCCGGCTGCCCGATCGCCGGGCCGGGTACACTCAGAAGGCCCGGATTGGCAACCACAAAGTTTACCTGCGCACCGGCGAGTACGAGGACGGGGCCCTGGGCGAGATCTTCCTGGACATCCACAAGGAGGGCGCCGCCTTCCGCGCCGTGCTCAACTGCTTCGCCATCGCCGTCTCCATGGGCCTCCAGCACGGCGTGCCGCTCGAAGAGTACTGCGACGCCTTCCTCTTCACCCGCTTCGAGCCCAACGGCCTGGTGCAGGGCTCGGACACCGTGAAGTTCAGCACCAGCATCATCGACTTCGTCTTCCGGGAGCTGGCCATCTCCTACCTCGGCCGCTACGAGCTGGCCCAGGTGGAGCCCGAACAGCTCATGCACCTCACCACCAAGCCCATGAGCCAGGCGCCGGGCATGGGCGTCGCCGCCCCCATGGCCGCCGAAGTGACCCCCAGCCTCTTCCCCGAAGCCACGGCCCCCGCGCCCGCCCCAGCCCCCACCCACGCGCCGGCCCCGGCGCCCAGCCTCACCGCCGTTGGCCAGCGCACCGCCAGCATCAGCGCGGCGTCAACACCTGGTGCCGCGATTTCCGCGGCACAGGCCGCCCGGGAAAAGGGCTACACCGGCGACCCCTGCCCCGAATGCGGACACCTCACCCTGGTCCGCAACGGCGCCTGCATGAAGTGCCAGACCTGTGGAGCGACCACGGGGTGCAGCTAGGAGGGAGGTTCAAAAGATGAACCGCCAAGGCACGAAGACAGCAAGGAATTGAAGATGCGAAGGAGGGCGGGGGCGACCCCGCCCTTCGCAATGTCGACCAATGTTAGGCGGTAGTCAGCCCTAAGCCATCCTGTGACCCCGATGCTCCGATCCTTCGGCCATGATGGAATCAGCTCCCGTTGCCGCATGCGTGGATCTCAAGCACAGGCTAGATTCAGAGCAATGAGCACCATTCTGGCGCACTTGCTGGGTTTCCGATGGGCATTGTGACTGTGCCACCCATGCAGATCCTTATTTGCGGCACTAACGCGGACAGTTGCTGGGGGTCCCTGGACACTCGGTTCACCAAATTCGAGATCGTAGCCTGAAGGGAGGGGCCTGGATCTACCACCCGGGGCGGCGCGCACTCATGAGTCCGTGATCCTTTCCGATTCCGGCCTCTTCATACTCGACTCGAGGTGAAAACGAGTTTTACCCTTCACAACTCTTAACACCGATGTACAGATCGATTTGTTACGCTCGAGGCTCTTGCACCTAAGGCTGCTCGGCCCATGGCAAGGTGCAAGGACCCCGTGAGGGAGTGGGCCACGCCTGGCATCCCTTCCTCGAGGCAGAACTGAGGCATTCGGCCCAGGAACAGGGGAGGTCACTCGGATGCTAGGAGGGCCTGGGACCTAAGTCGATAGACAGCAATAAAAAACATATTTTGATTACAACTCCTCGCTTTTATTCCATGAATACATATTTATCACCAAAGCTTTCCTAGATAGTATTGGTGGTCTCGTCTGACTGAAGTTCTGCCGTCCCTTGGAGGTTGAATGCGTTCCCTGATGGTCCGGGCCTTGTTGGCCCCCGTGATGTGCTGCGCCCTGGGCGCCCAGGATTCTCAGGAGGCCCCCTCGGCGGCGCCCTGGACCCCCGTGTTGGAGCTGGGTTCCCAGGGCCTCCACCTCCAGGCCCGGTTGGTGCAGGTGGACGGAGTTCCCTGCGTCCAGTTCCGGAACCAGGGCAAGTCGGCCATTCATTTCCAGGCGTGGGTGGACGGCGTGCAGACCCGGGAGCAGGGCCTCGCCTCCCCGCGGATCCATCTGAACCTCCATCAGCGCAGCGCCTTCATCCCGCTGCCGGCCGGCGTCGTGCATCCCACGTTCAAGGTTGGCTTGATCCGGTCCGGCGCGGACCGGGGTGACTGGACCCTCGAATAGCTCACGCCCTTATTACCTGGAGCCCTTCGTCCGGAAGGGCCACGGATGCCCTGTTTCAGATCGTTTTTCGGAGTTGCAGTTCATGCGCTGTTCCACCCTCGCCCTGCCCGCCCTCGCCTTCGTCCTCGCCGCCCCGGCCCAGGCCCAGGACACCCTTCGCATCCTCGATCCCCAAAGCCTCTCCGGCGCCGGCAGCGGCTGGTCCGTGG
>CAYSXG010000633.1:0-2232 GCA_964434895.1 uncultured Solibacteraceae bacterium
TCGTCGTTGGCGGAGACCGCCCCCTTCATCGGGGAGTCCACGCGGAAGGCGTTCAGGCTGATGTCGCCATCGGGCCCCTTCCACTGATAGAACTCGTTGGCGTTCGAGTTGCCGTGGAAGTAGCCCACGATGTTCTTGTGGGCCTTGAGGAAGGTCACGAAGGCCCGGCTGGCGGTGGTGCAGGGTAGGGCGTTCCCGGAGGCGTCCGTGGTGGTCGCCCCGTCCGCAAAGCGATCCACGAGCAGGTTCTCGAACTTGTCCGTGGCGTTGATGTCGCTGGCGCCGTTAGGGTTGGGGAAGTGCTTGGATTCGGCCTCGGGCTGGTCGTGGGCGAAGAGGATCACCGGCGTCGTGGGGGCCACCTTGGCCAGGTCCCCTTCCATCCAGGCCCGGGCGCTGCTGTCGGGCCACACGGTGCCGATGAAGACGAAGTGGACGCCGCCGAGGTCCCGGGAATAGAAGACCTTGTCGTTGGTGTAGCTGTAGGTGGCCTTGGTGCGCGGGGTGGCGGGCATCAGCATGCGGTTGTAGATCTCGGCCATGGAGGTGGCGTCGAGGCCCCCGGGGGCGTTCAGGGGGGCCTTGTAGAACCCGATGGCGTTGGAGACGTCGTGGTTGCCCGGCAGGAGGAAGAAGGGCGTGCGGTCCCCGTTCCGGGTCTTCAGGCCCACGCCGTCCAGGTAGTCGGCCTTGAACTGGTTCCAGGAGGTGGCGGCGTCCTGGTTGCCGACGGAGCCCTCGGAGCGGTTGGCGATATCCCCGGTCACGGCCACGAAATCGAAGGCCCCCGCCGCCTGGCCCCCGTTGAGCCCCCCGTCGCTGGGGAAGGTCTGGGCCGCCAGGCCCGTGATCTTCGCGGCCATCACGGCGTTGACCACGGAGGCGTTGACGTTGGTGCCGCCCTGGAAGGCCTTGCGGGTGATGCCGTAGTGCTGGTCCGAGGTCATCACGAACTGCACGAGGGGGGCCGGGCCCTTCGAGGCGCCGCTGCATCCCACCACCACGGCGATCCCCGCCAGGGCGATGCCCGTGCCCGCCAGCACCACCTTTCTAAAAGGGGTCATCCAGGAATTGGGTCCTCCTTTTGGTTACGCCCCCATTCAACCGGACCCGTGTTGGGCGGGTTTGAAGTCTGTGTCAAATCTTCGCGACCTCGTGTGGTGCCCCCGAATCACACAGATCATCCTGCAGGTGCCTGACACCAACGCGCAGCGGGGGTTTGGGGAAAGGCTCCAGCTCTGTGAGCCTAAGCGAACAGGAGGACGCGAAGCGTCCGATAGCTGGAGGGTAGTATCCCCAAGGGGTGACAGCAAAACCAAGCGCAGCTTGGTTTTGCGCCAGAGGGGGCCATGCCCCCATGACCCTAGATCCCAGTCAACGCATGCGTTGGCCGGGGGAAGTGGATTGGCCCAGATGCATCCATGATCCAGGTAATTCAGGGCCAATACGCTAGAGCCACCAGCGGCAGGCGTAGGCCAGTTCCTGCCACAGACGTTGGCGCCAGGACCTCCCCTCCCACGCCTCCAGGCGGATCTCCTGGGCCTCCCCCAGCTGGGCTTCGAGGTGGCCCCGCAGGCGCGCCGCCAAGTCCGGGTGATGGAGGGCCAGGTTGAGCTCCAGGTTGTGGCGGAAACTGCGGGGGTCCAGGTTGGCGCTGCCGATGAGGGCCCATTCCCCGTCCACCAGGGCGGCCTTGGCGTGCAGCATGCGTCCCTGCCGCTCGAAGATGCGGGCCCCGGCCCGGAGCAGGGGCCCGTAGATCCGGCGCCCCGCGGCCTGCACGAAGGGCTGGTCCGTGTGGCCAGGCACCAGGATCCTCAGATCCACGCCGCGCCTGGCCGCCCTTCCCAATAGGCGCAGCAGGACGGGTCCGGGGACGAAGTAGGCGTTGGCGATCCACAGGGAGGTCCGGGCCTGCCCCACGAGCAGCTTCAAATGGCGCCGGATGGCCCGGACCCCCAGCCGGGAGAGGCTGGTGACGACCTGGACCGTGACCGGCTCCACCCACTCCCCGCCCCAGAGGGGCCGCCCGGGCGGGGCTGGCGCCGGCCCCGGCCGCCCCCCCAACCGCCTCCACAGCCGCTGGAAATCCCCTTCCAGGTCCTGCACGGAGGGTCCCCGCAGGGCCACCCCCACGTCCAGGAAGGCCTCGGGGTTCCTCGCCCCGTCGTAGTCCAGGCCCCAGTTGGCGCTGCCCACGGCGGCTTCGAGGCCATCGGCGAGCAGGAGCTT
>CAYSXG010000634.1:0-2231 GCA_964434895.1 uncultured Solibacteraceae bacterium
GGTCTGCAAGGACGGGCGGGGGTTGGGGTCAAAGGAGGCCGGGAACCAAGGCCGGGAGCGGGCCGGTCGCGTGGCCGACTTCCTGGAGCTGGGCGAACTGATGTGCCTGGAAGCCCTGGAACGCCGCGAAAGCTGCGGCGGCCACTTCCGGGAGGAGTCCCAGACCGAGGACGGCGAGGCCCAGCGCGACGACGCCAACTTCGCCCACGTGGCGGCCTGGGAGTACAAGGGCGAGGGCGCGAGGCCCGAGCGCCTCGTCGAGTCCCTGAACTTCGAGAACGTCCATCTCGCCACGCGCAGCTACAAGTGAGGCCGAAATGTCCAAGCAAATGAACCTCACCCTCCACGTCTGGCGCCAGAAGAACGCCCAGGACCCGGGCGGCTTCAAGACCTACGATGCCCCCGGCGTCGCCGACGACATGTCCTTCCTCGAGATGCTGGACGTGGTGAACGAGGGGCTCATCGCCAAGAACGAGGAGCCCATCGAGTTCGACCACGACTGCCGCGAAGGCATCTGCGGCATGTGCTCCATGGTCATCAACGGCCGGCCCCACGGTCCCCGGGAGCGCACCACCACCTGCCAGCTGCACATGCGCAGCTTCCAGAACGGCGACCAGATCACCATCGAGCCCTGGCGCGCCAAGGCCTTCCCGGTGCAGCGGGACCTGGTGGTGGACCGCGGCGCCTTCGACCGCATCATCGCCGCCGGCGGCTTCATCTCCGCACCGGCGGGCACCCCCCAGGACGCCAACGCCCTGCCCGTCTCCAAGAGCAACGCGGATCGGGCCATGGACGCCGCCGAATGCATCGGCTGCGGCGCCTGCGTGGCCGCCTGCCCCAACGCCTCGGCGATGCTCTTCACCTCCGCCAAGGTGGCCCACCTGGGCCTCCTGCCCCAGGGCCAGCCCGAGCGCATGGACCGCGTGCTCAACATGGTGGCGCAGATGGACGCCGAAGGCTTCGGCGGCTGCACCAACCACGGCGAGTGCGAGGCCTCCTGCCCCAAGGGCGTGAGCCTCGAGAACATCGCCTTCATGAACCGCGACTACCTGAAGGCCAGCCTGATCCAGCGCCCCGAGGTGGAGAGCGCCGGCGGGTTCTGAGGCTGGGCTTGCCCGGGTCGAGCCCCTCCCCTCCGAGGGGCTTTTTTCGAGGTCCCATGCGCATCCAACGGCTGGTGGACGGCATCCATCACTTCCAGAATGAGATCTTCGAGGACGAGCGGGAGTTCTTCCGCAACCTCGCCCACGAGCAGCGCCCCGAGGCGCTGTTCATCACCTGCGCGGATTCCCGCATCAACCCCAACCTGGTGACGCAGACCGCCCCCGGGGAGCTGTTCGTGATGCGCAACGTGGGCAACCTCATCCCCGTCTACGAGGTGCAGGGCAGCGCCGAAGCGGCGGCCGTCGAGTTCGCCGTGGTCTCCCTGGGGATCAAGGACATCATCGTCTGCGGCCACACGCACTGCGGGGCCATGCAGGCCCTGATGGAGCCCGCCTCCACCGAGGGACTCCCGGCCCTGCGCCACTGGCTGGGTCACGCCGAGAAGACGCGCCGGATCATCGACCAGAACTACCGCCACCTGGACGACGAGGCCCTCCTGCGCGCCACCATCAAGGAGAACGTGCTCGTGCAGCTCGAACAGCTGCGGACCCACCCCGCCGTGGACGAGCGCCTGCGGGAGGGCCGCCTGCACCTCCACGGCTGGGTGTACCACCTGGAGAGCGGGGAGGTGACCTCCTTCGACCCCGAGCTAGGCCAGTTCAAGCCCATCGGCCTCTCGGGCCTCGAAGCCGGGGATCCCCTCCTCGGGCCCTGAGGGACGTCCAGGAAGGCCGGCCTCACCGGAGGCCCTAGACCGACTCCCCCGCCAAAAAGCCCGTGCTGAAGGCCGCCTGGAGGTTGTAGCCCCCGACGGGGCCGTCCACGTCCAGCAGCTCCCCGCAGACGTGCAGGTTGTCCCAGCCCTTCAGACGCATGGTGCGGGGGTCCACTCCGTCCAGATCCACCCCGCCGGCCGCCACCTCCCCCCGCTCCAGGGGAATGGGCCGGGGCTCCCCCAGCGGGAAGGCGGACAACCACCCCACCAGCCGACGGCGCGCCTCCCGCGGCAGAGCCTTCCATCGGAGATCCCCCAGCCCCTCCCCCTGCCAGAGGGCATCCACGATCCGTTCGGGAATCCACTGCTGGAGCCCGTTCCGCGCCGATCCGTGTGGGTTGCGGGCCTGCTC
>CAYSXG010000635.1:0-2226 GCA_964434895.1 uncultured Solibacteraceae bacterium
GCGGAGGCCGAGGGGGGATTCGTCCGCTTCGAGGGGTTCCGGGAAGGCGATGGGGACGTGCCACGGCCGCTCCATCGCGGGGACGGGACGGCCCCCCGCGTCCCGCTCCCGAATCTGGAAGGCCAGGAAGCCCTCGGACCGGACGCGGGCCTCGAAGGAGGCCCTTTCCCGGGCCGGGATACGCGGGGCCCATTCCAGCGCCTGTACGCTGGGGAAGTCCCCGATCATCCGGGTCACGTAGGCGTGGAAGGCGCCGCGGTCGACCTGGGGCCCGCTCTCGATGAAGGCGGCGAGCCCCTTGATGAGGTTTACGTGGTGATCCAGGCTGCGCCGCAGGCGCTCGGAGGATTCCTGCACGTGGCGATCGAAGGCCGAGATCCGGCGCTCGCGGTCCAGGTTGCGCACCTGGATGAAGACGAAGACCACGGAGGAAAAGGCCAGGAGCAGCGGCAGGCCCAGGGGGAGGGCGCGGCGTCGCCAGATGGCTTGGGGCTCCCCCAGGACGATGAGCAGGATCGGCGCGAAGGCCAGGACGCCGAGCGTATCCCCCACCCACCAGGTGGTCCAGTTCACGAGGACCTCCCCCCAGGGCAGCCCTTCCAGGAAGACCAGTCCCGCGACCCCGACGGAGGCCGCCACGATGCACGCCACGGGGCCCCCCACCAGGAAGAAAAGGAGGATGTCCGGGCCCTGGTCCAGGGTCGAGGGGTAGCGCAGGGTGCGGCGGACCAGGTGGGCGCCCAGGAAGGCCTGGAGCGTGCTGCCGAGGGCGATGAGCGCGGCCAGGCCGAGGCCCTGGAGAGGGTGGGCGCCGGCCAGGTGGGCCATCCAGAGGTTCAGCAGGAAGGAGCCGGACCAGATCCCCAGGGCGGCCCGGACCCCCAGGGCCAGCGCACAGACCAGGGCCAGGCCGGCCGGGGGCCAGATGGCCGTGGCGAAACCGGGTGGGATGGCCAACAGGAGCCCCAGCCGCCCCGCCACGACGTAGCTTCCCGCGATCAGGCACAGGAGGAGGGGCAGGGAAAGGGCCCTCAGGCCCGTGGGGCGGGAAGGTGGGAAATCCATCGGCATTCGCGGCTGCGGGGACTTCTTCGGCCGCATTCCCGCCCCCTATGAGTGTGGGGTCAGCGGCGTCCCTTTTTGGCGGGTCCTTTGGAGGGGCGGCCGCGGGGCTCCTCCCGGACCCTTCGGGGAGGTCGGCCGGCGGGTCGCTCCTCCCGTCGGGGGGCCCGTCGGGCCTCGGGCCGGAAGTCGCCCTCCTCCAGTTTCGCGGGTCCGGTCAGGGTGGGGACGAAGGCGAAGGCCTTGCCTGAGGCGTCGCGGGCCTTGGCCTCGGCGATCCAGGCACTGACGCGGCGCAGGTCCTCGTCGACGCCCGTGATCTCCACCCGGACCCAGTCGCCGATGGAAAGCACCACCTGGCCCTTCATGCCCGTGGCGTGGCTGCGGTGTTCGTCGAGGACGAAATTCCCCCCGAGGGCCGCCAAGGGGACGCCCACTTCCACGAAGGGAGCCTCCAGGCGCACGAAGGCGACCTTCAGGGAAAAGCCCTGGATGCGGCCTTCGAAGCGCTGGCCGAGTTTGGGTTTCATCAACAGGCAGGTCTTCCAGCGATCGTTCTCCCGCTCGGCCTCCGTGGCCTTCTGCTCCGCGTCGCTGCTCTGCTTCGCCAGCACCGCCAGGCGGCTGTGGAGGCCTTCGGGAAGCTTGTCCCCCCGCAGGATCCTGCGGAGGTAGCGGTGCACGATGAGGTCGGGATAGCGGCGGATGGGGCTGGTGAAGTGCAGGTAGTCCTGCAGCGCCAGACCCGAATGCCCGATGTTGTCCACGCTGTACTCGGCCTTTTTCAGGGAACGGAGCAGCAGCGTGTTGAGCATGGCCTCCAGGGGGCCACCCCGGATCTTGTCCAGCAGGGCGTTGAGGTGCTCGGGCGTGGGAGTTTCGTAGGCCTTGAGCATCCCCATGGACCTCGCCACTTCCGCGAAGGCCTCCAGCTTCACGGCGTCGGGCTCGTCGTGGATGCGGTAGAGGGTGGGGACTTTCTTCCGCGTGTAGAAGCGCGCCACGGCCTCGTTGGCCGCGACCATGAACTCCTCGATCATGCGGTGGGCGTCGTGGCGGCCGTAGCGGCGCGCGTCGACGGGGCGTCCTTCGTCGTCGAAGAGGAATTCGGTCTCCTCCGTGTCCAGGTTCAGGGCTCCGCGCCCCAGGCGCTGCTCCGTGAGG
>CAYSXG010000636.1:0-1713 GCA_964434895.1 uncultured Solibacteraceae bacterium
TCCCCTTTCGCGCAAGGAGCGCCTGCAGGCGGAGCGCGAGGCCCTGGGCCTCTTCGTGTCCGGCCCCCCGCTGGAGGAGTACGTGGACGCCCTGAAGGTCCACACGGTGGGGAGCATCGCCCAGCTGCAGGAGGCCGCCGCCGCCGGCCGGGCCTCGGACCGCGATTCCGTGGCCCTGGGCGTCATGGTGAGCACCGTGGCCTTCAAGACCAACCAGAAGGGGGAGCCCTGGGCCATCCTCTCCGTGGAGGACCTCACGGGCAAGATGGAGGTCCTGCTCATGGCGGGCCCGTTCAACTCCCTCACCAAGCAGCGCAGCCGCCCCTTCGAGACCTACCGCCACCTCTGCCTGCCGGACGCCCTGCTGCGCATCACGGGGGAGCTGAAGGTGGAGACCCTGGCGGGGGGGGACGAGGAGGAAGAGGACCGCACCGTGCTCAAGGTCTTCGCCACGGGTCTGGAGGAGCTGGAGACCTTCCAGGGCAAGGGCTTCACCGGGGCCGTCATCAAGCTGCCCGTGGGCCAGTGCCCGCCGAACCTCTTCCGGGTGCTCGGCGCCCACAAGGGGCACCTGCCGGTCTTCTTCGAGTACCGGTCCCCGGATGGCCTGATGGCCCGGGTGAAGGCCGGGGCGGACTTCACCCTCAAGCACGACCCGGACCTGGCGGAGAAACTGGCCAAGGAGACGGGCTGCGCGCTCAGTTGGATGTACTGAGCGCCGGCGGGCTCAGGCCGCGACGAAGCCCCGCGGCTTGAGCAGGCGGTCCGAAGCCTTCCAAATGAGCAGGAAGAGGAGGACGTCGAAGCCCACCGCCAGGACGGAGGCTTCGGGGCCCGTGGCGCCGCCGGTGAGCCAGGCGGGGCCGGTGATGATGGGTTTCAGGAGTCCGGGGAGCTCGTTGCCGCTGTTGGCCATGCCGAAGATCCCGTTCATGGTGAAGTTCCAGGAGAAGTGCAGGCCCCACACGGTCCAGAAGGCGCCGGTGCGCTCGAAGGCGTAGTACATGAGCACGCCGCCGGTGAAGATCTCCAGGAGGCCCAAGGGGCTCTCGTTGAGGTTGCCCATGTGGACCGTGGCGAAGAGCAGGGGGGCGATGAGGAGGGCCCCGCGGCGGCCCAGGCCCTCCCGCAGCAGCCTGTAGAGGACGAGGCAGAAGAGGAAGTCCTCCATGAAGGTTTGGGGCAGGTAGAAGAAGAGGTCCCGCAGCACCACCTTCACACCGTTCACCGCCGCCACGTGGTAGCAGCCGGCGAGGGCCAACACGCCGATGATGACCAGCATGACGCCACCGCCGAGGAGGAAGCCCAGCCCCGCGTGGCGCAGGCTGGCGCGATCCACCGCCAGCCCCGACGGACGGCGGCCCTCCACGCGGCGGGCGAAGAGGCGGTAGAGGCCCAGGGTCGTGCCGATGAGGGCCACGGCCCAGAGGGCCTTGAAGGGCAAAAAGAAGGGGTGGGTTTCCGGTGGAAGCAGGGCCTTGCCCGCCTTGCCCAAAAGGAACTGGAAGGGGAAGGTCGCCAGCATCAGGGCAGGAATGCGCCAGCCGGCGCGGAGGACCCGCGTGACGGGATTGAACAGGATGTCGCGGACGTTCATCAGGCTGCTCCGAGGGCTCGCTCAGGGACTACGGTTCCCGGGTGCGTCGGGTTTATGGCGGGCGAGGGGGGTCGGCGTGGGGGGCCTGGTTCTGGGCCGCGGGGGCCTGGGTGGCC
>CAYSXG010000636.1:1723-2219 GCA_964434895.1 uncultured Solibacteraceae bacterium
AGGTGCCGGGAGCGTCCTTCTCCGGGTCGAAGGGCAGGTCCACCGTGAAGGTGGTCCCCTGGCCGGGAACGCTCTCCACCTGGATCTGCCCACCCATGCGGGCGGCCAGCCGGAGGCAGATGGCCAGTCCCAGGCCGGTTCCGCCGGGCCTTCGGGTCAGGGAGTCGTCCTCCTGGGTGAAGGGTTCGAAGAGTTTGGAGCGCGCTTCGAAGGAAATGCCCGAGCCGGTGTCCTCCACCTGGAAGCGGATGCGGAGGCCCCCGCCCTCCGGGGGCAGGGGATGGGCCCGGAGGACGACGAGCCCGGGGCTCTTGGGTGGGGGGGGCGTGAACTTGAGGGCGTTGTCCACGAGGTTTTCCAGGATCTGGCGCACCCGGGAGCCATCCCCCAGGACCTCGGCGGGAAGGCCCTCCGCCTCCAGCCGGAGCTCCAGGCCTTTGCGCTGGGCCATGGGGAGGTATTTGCCGTGGACGTGGCGCAGGGAGGCGGCGAGGGA
>CAYSXG010000637.1:0-2203 GCA_964434895.1 uncultured Solibacteraceae bacterium
GCGACTTCATTGCCGTAACTGGCGATGGTCAACGTCTCAATCACGCCACGCTTTGTGAGTGGTTTGGCAAAGTAACGGACCTGGCCACCCTAGTTCAGCAGTTGAGCCAGACAATCCAGCGCCTCGGACCCGGGCCCGCAAACCCCTGCCCCCTCCGCCGGACAGGCCGCCCCTGCCGCTGGATTGAGGGTTTCCAGCGGCGGGAGCCCTTTACTTCGTGGCCGCGGCCTTGGGGGTCGCGCCCGCGGTCTTGGAGGCCTTGGGCCCCTTCTTTACGCGGCGATGGCGCCGGGTGCCGGCCTTCTTGGGGGTCTCCTGGGCGGTCTTCGGAGCGGAGGTCGCTTCGGGGGTGGGCTTGGAGGTGGTCTGGGCCTTGGGGGCCGGGGCCGTGGGAGTCTGGGTGCCGGCCAGCAGGGCCGCGCCGCTGATCAGTCCGCCGGCCACCAGGAGGGTGAGGCGCTTGGTGAAGATGTTCATGGAAGTCTCCTTGCCGGTTCTCGCGGCGGGTGTGGGTTCGTCCCACGCCCTTTCCCAGTTCACGCCGCGTGCCAATCCACTAAGTGGCTTTTATCCCTAGGTTTTGCAAAAGGTTGAAGGAGGGGATCCAAGCGTTTTGCAACGCCCGTGCAGCGATGCGCCCCGTTTTGCGCGCCGAGGGAAGCGGAGAAGGTCATCGCATGGGAAACGTGTTGGTGGCCGGGCGCCTCATCCTGGAGCTTGCGGGCCCTACTTCCCGGAATGCGGCATTGGCCCCAAGCGCTTTCGCGATCCCACTCGGAGGCTCGAATCCTCTCCTGGGTCCCAACGGACGTAGAGCGGAACCGATGGCTCTGTTCTTCCTTCGCGGATCGGGCCGGATAACTGGGTCGATTCGAACCGGGTCCGGCTTCGCTGCGGCTACTCCGGGCCTCCCCCGGAGGCCCTCCGCGGACGCCTTCGCGATCCCACTCGGAGGTTCGAACCCTCTCTTGGGTTCCAACGGACGTAGAGCGGAACCGATTGCTCTGTTCCGCTCTGCGTTTGTTCGTGGTCGGCGCGAGAGGATTCGAACCTCCGACCCCTACCACCCCAAGGTAGTGCGCTACCAGGCTGCGCCACGCGCCGTGAACCATCCACTGTATCGGAGGGAGGCGCTTCGGTCAACGAAGCTTCACGGGCTTCTCGAGGCGCTCCAGCAACTCGCGCAGGGCCTTCACGATGGGCTTGAGGTCGAGGCCCGCGTCGGGCCTGGGGGTGGGGCGGGGGCGGATCTTGAGGGCGGGGAGCTCGGAGGGTTCGAGGCCCAGGTCGAGGGTTGGGGTGAGGTGGCCGTGGAGGAGGAGCTGGCGGCAGTCGGCGACGGTGAGGCCTTCGCTGAGCCAGCCGCGGATCTGCTTGAGGCGGGGCAGCTCGTCGGCGTGGTAGTAGCGCAGGTTGCCCTTGCTGCGGCGGGGCTTCAGCTCGGGGATCACCTGCTCCCAGTAGCGCAGCTCCTTCGGCGTCACGCCCACGAGGGACGCGGCCTCTCCGATCTTGAACCAGAGCCGTTCCATCTAGGGCTCCGATCCTGGGATGGGAGCCTCCGGTCTCCGGCCTCCGGCCTCCGGCCTCACGTCTCCCTCGGCTCGATGCCGAGCGCCTTGAGCCGCTTGTAGAGGTTGGAGCGGTCCATGCCCACGCGCTCGGCGACGCGGGTCATGTTGCCGTTCTGCAGGCGGATCTCGCGCTGGATGTAGACGCCCTCGAACCACTCCCGGGCCTCCTTCAGGCTGGGGAACTCGGGGAAGGAGAAGGGGTCGGGCTCCGCGATGTGGCGGGTGGCCAGCGGACCCAGGTCCCGCGAGGAGAGGTCGGCGCCGCGGCCCAGGATCACGGCGCGCTCCATGAGGTTCTTGAGCTCGCGCACGTTGCCGGGCCAGTCGTGGCGAAGCAGGGAGTCCTTGGCGTCGGGGCCCAGGCGCTTGCCCGTGCGGCCGTACTGCCGTGCGATGCGGTCGATGAAGGCCTCGGCCAAGGGCAGCACGTCCTCGGGACGCTCCCGCAACGGCGGCACGCGGAGGGGCACCACGGCCAGGCGGAAGTAGAGGTCCTCGCGGAAGCGGCCGGCCTTGATCTCCTCGGCCAGGTCCTTGTTGGTGGCCGCCAGCACCCGCACATCCACGCCGATGGGGCCGCCGCCGCCCACGGGCTCGATGCGGCCCTCCTGCAGGGCGCGGAGCACCTT
>CAYSXG010000638.1:0-2201 GCA_964434895.1 uncultured Solibacteraceae bacterium
GTGGGGATGGCGGTGGCGGGGTCGTGAAAGCCGTTTGTGTAGGCGAAGCCCAGGGCCAGGGCCACGATCAAGACGAGGGCGGGAATCATCGCGGGCGCCTAGGCGTTGCGCATGACGGTGGAGCCCACGACCTGGGCCACCAGCTCGATGCGGTCGGTGGCGTCCTCGATGTTCTCGATGAGTTCCTTCCACTTCACGAGCTCGACGGGGTCCTTGGGGTCCTCGAAGATCTGGGCCAGGCCGCTGTGCAGCAGGCTGTCGGCCTGGTTCTCCAGCGCGTGGACGTGCTTGATGCGGGTGCGGATGCCCTGGATGTCATCCATGCGGCGCAGGCTGTGGATGAGGTGCACCAGCTCCTGGGTGCCTTCCACGACCACCGAGGACATCTCCTGCATGACGGGCATGATGCGGGTGATGCGGTAGAGGACGATGCGCTCGCAGGCGGCGTCCAGGCGGTCCACGACGTCGTCGAGGGCGTGGGCCAGGGCCAGGATGTCCTCGCGCTCGATGGGGGTCACGAAGGTCTGGTTGAGCCGGTCGATGATCTGGTGGGTGACCTCGTCGCCCTTGTGCTCCAGGACCTTCATCTCCCGGCGCAGCTCGGCGTAGCGGGTGGGGTCCCCGGACCGGATCTCCCGGTCGAAGAGCTGGGCGGCCTGCTCCAGGTTCATGGCGGCCGACTCGAGCAGGTCGAAAAAGACCATTTCACGGGGCTTGAGCCAGCGCATGAGGGCATTCAGGGACATGAGGGCTCCAGAAGGCAGACCCGCCTAGTGTGCCGTGGCCCTGGAGATTCCCCTAATCGAAATTTCCCAGGCAGAGGTGCAAGTGCCTGAAAACCTTAGTTCTCCACACTGCCCATACGGTAGCCCACGCCCACCACCGTCTCGATGAGGTTGGCGGAGTCGCCCAGCTTGGCCCGCACGCGGCGCACGTGGGCGTCGATGGTGCGGCTCTCCCCCAGGTATTCCAGGCCCCAGACCTGCTGGAGAATCTTCTCCCGGCTCAGCACGCGCCGGGGGTTCTTGACGAAATAGGCCAGCAGCTCGAATTCGCGGCGGGTGAAGTCCAGGGCCTCGCCGCCCACCCGCGCCACGTGCATATCGAGGTCCACCGTGATAGGGCCGAAATTGAGCATCTGGCCCTTCGCGTTCTCCTCCATGAAGGTGGCGCGCCGCAGGATGGCCCGGACGCGGGCCACCAGCTCCCGGGTGGAAAAAGGCTTGGATATGTAGTCATCCGCGCCAAGTTCCAGGCCCAGCACGCGGTCGATCTCCTCGCTGCGGGCGGTGACGAGCACGACGGGCATGCTACGGGTGGCGGGATTGGAGCGGATGGCCCGGAGCACGTCCAGCCCGTCCATATCCGGCAGGGTCAGGTCCAGCAGGGCGGCGTCGGGGCGGGCCGACCCGGCGATCACCTTAAGAGCCTCCTGGCCCGTGGCCAGCGCGGCGACGGTGAAGCCCTCCCGCCGGAGATGCTGCTCCACGCCGGCGCGAATATCGGGATCGTCTTCGAGCAGGAGGATGTTGGGCATCAGGGGCGGTCCTGGAGATAGGAATGCTTCACGTTGCGGCCTTCGAGTATGAAGAGGACTTCTTCGGAAATGTTCGTGGCCTGGTCGGCGATGCGCTCCCAGTTCTTGATCACAAGGATGAGGTGGGAGGCCCGTTCGATGCAAAGGGGATCCGCCAGCATGAGCCGGATCAGCTCCCCGTAGATCTTGGTGTAGAGCTGGTCCACGTTGTCGTCGGCGGCGATGACCGCCCGGGCCAGGTCTGCGTCCCCGTTGACGAAGGCATCCAGGGACTGCTTGACCATGGTGCGGCAGGACTGCCCCAGCCGTTCCATGAAGTCACCGGCCAGGATCGAGGGCTGGGGGTTCAGGCGCTTGGTGCGGCGGGCGATGTTGGAGCAGTGGTCTCCGATGCGCTCCAGCTCGGGAATGATCTTGAGGGTGCTGGCGACCAGGCGGAGGTCCCGGGCGACGGGGGTCTCCAAGGCCAGGAGATCGATGCAGAGGCGGTCGAGCTTCAGCTCCTGCTCATCCACGCCCTCGTCGAGCGTGAGCACGCGGTCGGCCAGCTCGTCCGAGCGCTCCAGCAGGGCGCGCTGGGTCAGCTCCAGGATCCATTCCACTTGGCCGGCCATGGCGGTGAGCCCCTCGCGGAGCTCCTTCAACTCTTCCTGAAAATGGCGTG
>CAYSXG010000639.1:0-2180 GCA_964434895.1 uncultured Solibacteraceae bacterium
CCTGTTCCCAATGCCAAACAACCTTCGCATGGCCCCCTCCTTGCGAAAGACCCGCCCGGCAACCCTGGCGCCAAGCCCGGCCCGGCCAGCCAATTAGTATTCCTATCCTTGCCCGGCAATCAGGGTGCCTTGGTGGGCACGGAAAACACCACCCGGAAGCCCAGGTCAGAGTCAGCATCCCCCGGAGCGACCCAGCCGCGAAACGCCGACCGGCAGGTCTTGCCCCCGGTGTTCCAGGCGCACCCCAAGGGGGATGGGGGCCCGGATGCCCCCCCGGCGTGCCAGGACGATGGGGCCCCGCCGGCCCGCGGAGGCGGGCTGCGGAGGCACGAAGGTCATGCCCTGGCTGGCGGGCATCCAGCCCCCCTCCAGCACCTCCATCGTCTCCACCCGCTGGATGGCGTAATCCAGAACCTCCGTGCCCTCCACGTAGTCCCGCCAGAAGGCCGTGAGATCCCGGCCGCTCACCCGCTCGGCGACGCGCTTGAAGTCCGCCCCCGTGGGGTGGCGGAAGGCCATCTCGTTGGCGTAGACGCGCAGGACCTGCTCCATCACGGGCCGTCCCAGCAGGGCCTCCAACTGGTCCAGTACCAGCTGGGGCTTGGCGTAGGCGATGCGGTAGTAGCTGGCGTCGTCCTGGGTGAGGAAGCCGAATCGGGAAAGGGGATCGCTGGAAGGGGCGGCCCAGTAGCCTTCCACCTCCCCGAGATCCGTGGGCACCGCGAAGCGCCGCGAGGAGATGACCGCCTGGTAGGCCCGCTGCATGGTCTTGTGGGTGAACCAGGAGGTGAAACCCTCGTCCAGCCACGGTTCCTCGAATTCGTTGCTGGCGAGCATCCCGTAGAAGTACTGGTGGCCGAATTCGTGGATCGTGGTGACCTCGGGGCCGCCCAGGTAGCCGAAGAGGTTGTAGCGGTCGTCCCGGGAGCGCAGGGGATCGAAGGGGGTGGAGGAGGCGGTGAAGAGGGTGGGGTACTCCATCCCGTCCGCCCCAGGGGCCGAGCGGGGCACGTCCACCACCGTCAGCGTGGGATAGGGGTAGGGGAAGTACCACTCCCCCGACAAGCGCAGGGCCCATTCCGTGGCCTCCTGCTGGCGCCGGAGGTTGCCCACGTTCTCCGGCTGGTAGAAGTAGAACACCTGCACGCCCCGATAGTCCTTGCGCGTCCAGTTCCAGCTGGCGTTGGGCATCACCGCAAAGGCGAAGTCGTGCACGTCCTCCGCGTGCAGCCTCCAGACGACGTGGTTGGGGCGCTTGGGATCGGCCTCGACGTCCTGCTCGTCCCTGAAGTTCACCTGGGTCCCCGTATGGGCCAGGCTCAGGCGGTTCCCCAGGGAAATGGCCACGTCGTAGTTCCCGAAGTCCGCGAAGAACTCCGTGGTGGCGTGGTAGGCGTGGCAGTTCCAGCGGTCCCCCTGGTAGACGCCGGCCTTGGGGAACCACTGGGCCCCCATGAGGAAATTCGCTTTGGAGGCCACCGGTCCGTTCCCCCACCCCGACCGGGCGTAGACCCGCGGGAACTGGCTCTCCCACTGGATATCCAAGGCAACGGACTCCCCGGGGGCCACGGGCCGGGGCAGCCTCACCCAGGCCACGGTCTCGTCCTCCCCGGAATGCCAGCTCAGGGCCTGCTTGCCCAGGGCCACCCGCTGGAGCTGACAGTAACCCCAGGAACCCGCCTCGGCGGGATTGCCCATGCGATCCTCCCGCAGGCGGCCGCCGCTCTCCTTCATGAAAAGGCTGCGGGGCCCCTTGAAGGCATTCAGGTAGAGGTGCAGGGCCACCTCCTCCGCCGGCGCGGTCCCCCCGTTCTTCCACGTGAGCGTTTCGCGCCCCTCCAGCCGCTTGCGGTCCCAGTCCAGGGCCGCCTCGATGCGGTAGTTGGCCAGGCGCGGCGAACGGGGCTGCGCGAACCACTTGTCCGGCGTCCACGCGCCGAGGGCCAAGGACATCGACCCGAGCAGGAGAAGCAGGCGGCGGAGCATGGGGACCTCGTGGCCCCTAAAGCTACCGCATCCTCCCCACCGCGAGGATCTTCCCGCTCCCCCCCTCCCAACCGCGCCAAAGCCTTGCGATCCCCGGCGGACGTGCTACACTTACCTTCCTGCCGCGGGGTGGAGCAGTCCGGTAGCTCGTTGGGCTCATAACCCAAAGGTCGCAGGTTCAAATCCTGCCCCCG
>CAYSXG010000640.1:0-2174 GCA_964434895.1 uncultured Solibacteraceae bacterium
TGGAAATCGAGTGCCTCCCCAGCCTCATCCCCGCCCACGTGGACGTGAACGTGGAGGCCCTGAAGATCGGCGACTCCATCCGCTTCGATCAGCTGAACCTGGCCTCCACCCTCAAGGGCCTCGGTGACGTGCCCGAGGGGGTCTGCGCCGTCCACGGCAAGCCCGCCGAAGAAGCGGCCGCCGAGGCCGCCGCGGCCGAGCCCGAAGTGGTGGCCACCAAGGGCAAGAAGGACAAGAAGTAGTTCGAATCCGTTCCGAGCCACGGGCGCCGCGAGGCGCCCGTTCTTTTTACTCCAGGAAGACCCTCAGGCGCGTGGGCCGGACGTAGACCGTCTGACCCACCGAAAGGCCCCTAAAGGCCGGGTCCCAAGCCGCGGCCTGGGCCTCGAAGGGACGGCCCGGACCGGCCTGGAGCTGGACCCGCAGGAGGGGACCGAGGGCCTGGATCCGCCTTACGGTGGCCGGCACCGCCCCCTCGCTGGGCTGGGCCCCCAGGGCCACTTCGTGGGGGCGCAGGAAGGCGGTGGCCGGCGCGTCCTCCACGTGGTGGTGCTCCGGCACCGGCACCTCCACCCCCCCTACGTGGGCCACGCCGTTCCGGACCCGGCCGTGGAAGAGGTTCACCTGGCCGATGAAGCGGTAGACGAAGGGCGTGGCGGGCTGTTCGTAGATCTCCGACGGCGTCCCCACCTGCTCGATGCGCCCGCGGTGGAGCACCACCACCCGATCGGCCAGCTCCAGGGCCTCCTCCTGGTCGTGGGTCACGAAGACCGAGGTCAGGCCCGTTTCGTCGTGCAGGTGCCGCAGCCACTGGCGCAGCTCCGCCCTCACCTGGGCGTCCAGGGCCCCGAAGGGCTCGTCGAGGAGCAGGACCTCGGGTTCCACCGCCAGGGCCCGGGCCAGGGCCACCCGCTGCCGCTGCCCCCCGGAAAGCTCGTCCGGATGGCGCTCCGCCAGGGCTTCGAGGTGCACCTTGGCGAGCACCTCCCGCACCCTTCCCCGGATCTCCGCCTTGGGGAGGCGCTCCCGCCGGGGCCTCACCTCGAGGCCGAAGGCCACGTTCTCCGCCACGGTCATGTGCTTGAAGAGGGCGTAGTGCTGGAAGCCGAACCCCACGCGCCGGCGCGGGCCCCCGATGGACACCTCCCCGGCATCCGGCGTCTCCAGGCCCGCCATAAGCCGGAGCAGCGTGGTCTTGCCCGAGCCCGAGGGGCCCAGCAGGGCCACCAGCTCCCCCGGAGGGATCTCCAGCGAAACGTCCTCCAGGACGGGGTGGCCCGAAAAGGCCTTGCTCACCCGATGGACCGAGATCATGGCAGCACCTCCTGTGCTGCCACCCTTTGGGCAGCGCTACGCACCGTGGCCCTTCGCTCCTGCTTCGGCCTCACAAGGCCCATCCTGGGCCTCGCCCCCAGGGCCCGCCTCTGGCGGGTGGCCCTTCGCTCCTGCTTCGGCCTCATGGCAGCACCTCCTGTGATCGGGGCCCGCCCTGCCGGCGCCCGACCCAGGCCTTGAGGGCCAGGGTCCCCAGGGCCAGGAAGCAGAGCAGGGAGGCGCAGGCGAAGGCGGCGGCGAAGCGGTACTCGTCGTAGAGGGCTTCCACGTGGAGGGGGAGGGTGTTGGTCTCGCCGCAGATGTGGCCGGACACCACCGATACGGCGCCGAATTCCCCCATGGCCCGGGCGCTGCAGAGGATCACGCCGTAGAGGAGCCCCCACTTCACGCTGGGCAGGGTCACGCGGCGGAAGGTCTGCCACCCGCTGGCGCCGAGCATCAGCGCCGCCTCCTCCGCCTCCCGCCCCTGGGCCTGCATGACGGGGATGAGCTCCCGGGCCACGAAGGGGAGGGTCACGAAGGTGGTAGCCAGCAGCACCCCCGGTGTGGCAAAGACCACCCGCAGGTCCTGCCTCGCCAGCCAGGGGCCGAACCAGCCCCGGGCCCCGAAGAGCAGCACCAGCAGAAGGCCCGCCACCACGGGGGAGACCGCGAAGGGAAGGTCCAGGACCGTGAGGAGGAGCCCCTTGCCCCGGAACTCGAATTTCCCGAAGAGCCAGGCCGCCGCCAGGCCCAGGGCCGTGTTGAAGGCCACGGCGGCGGCGCAGGCCGCGAGGGAGAGGCGCAGGGCCGCCCGGGCCTCCGGCTCCCCCAGGGCCGCCCAGGCGCCTACCTTCTTG
>CAYSXG010000641.1:0-2173 GCA_964434895.1 uncultured Solibacteraceae bacterium
AACGGGCATGGATCAACGTTTCCAGCCAGCCGAAGTGCTGCATCCGCTCGGCCACCGGAAGGTCGGGGCAGCGGATGGGCAGGCGGTCCACCATCTCCGCCATCTCCCGGTAGTGGGGTTCGTCCAGCACCGCGTGGCGATGGAAGCTGCTGAAGGCCTCCAGGGGCAGGCCCGTGCGGGCGGCGAAGCCCGGGAAGACCGAAGCGTCCGGATGCTCCCACTCCAGCACCGCCATGTAGCCGATGATGGAAACGGGATGCACCTGGTGGATCCAGTAGTACTGGGCCCCCACCAGGGCCGCGGCGAAGGGGGAGGGGACCCGCTCCACGGCGCGCCGGGCGGGGATGCCCAGGCGCTCCAGGTCCTCCAGCAGCCAGAGGTCGTGGCCCCGCTCCTCCTCGGTGTGGACCTGCAGGTAGGGGGCCAGGACCGCGCAGACGGGATCCTCCTCTGCCAAGGCCAGGGCCCGGTCCCGGGCGGTCTCGTTGAGGTGGGTGACCCCCTTGACCACGTCGTAGACCCGCAGCAGCAGCTCCGGGTAGAGCTCCCGGAAATCCGGGTGGTACCAGACCTTTTCGGAGGCCTCCAGCTTTTCGGCACCGAAGAGGCGGATGCGGTCGAGGATGAACTGGCTGTGGGGGATCATGGCTGGACGGGGTCCGGAAGGGGGGTTCGTTGGGGCACGGGGTGTCCGTTGCCAAGGGGAGGGGCCAAGCCGAGGCCCCGGTCCACCTTCAGGTAGGCGGAGGCCCGCAGATCGTCCAGGGCGGCCCGGAAGTCGGCCTCCGGGAGGCCCTCGGCCCGGGCCCGGGCCTGCAGCTTGTCCAGGGAGACGACGCCGTCGCAGGCCCGCAGGATCCACACGGCCGCCCCCTCCACGAGGCCCAGGGGCGCGGCCCCCGGCCGGGTGTCGAAGATCATCAGCTGCTCCCCCTGGTCCAGGGCCAGCAGGGTGGCCCGCTTCGCCTTCCACGCCGCCGCCGCGGCCTCCAGAGGCTGCAAGTACTCGAAGACGTCCCGCCCGTCGGCGTAGCGGAAGGCCAGGTGGTAGGCCAGGCGGTCCAGGACCTCGGGAGGGAGCCCGGCGTAGACGTGGCGGTAGGAGGGGAAGGCCTGCACGTCCACCAGGCCCCGCTCCGCCGCCTCGTTGAAGTTGGGGGAGAAGCGGTCCAGCAGGATCTTCGCGCAGCCCACCGGGGCGGGGAGGTGGTAGAGGCTGGGCAAGAGGGCCGTCATCCGCGCGTATTCGGCGGGATCCTCGCCGGGGAAGCCCCCCAGCAGGTTCCACCCCGGATGGATGCCCAGCTCCAGGCACCACTTCAGGAGCTGGACGCAGTGGATGGCCTTCACGCCCTTGCGCATGAGGCGCAGCACGCTGTCGCTGAGGCTCTCGATGCCCGGCTGGATGCGCGAGACGCCGGCGGCCTTGAGGAGGCGCAGCTGGTCCTTGGTGAGGTTGGCCTTCACCTCGAAGAAGATCTCGGTGGCGTTGCCCTCCTCCGCCAGGGCCGGGAGGAAGGTCTTGAAGTAGGACATGTCCAGGATGTTGTCCACCACCGAGACGTCCCAGCCCGGATAGGCGCGGCGGATCCAGCGGAACTCCTCCAGGGCCCGCTCCGGGGACTTGCTGCGGTAGGCCATGGTCTGGCCGTTGAGCCCGCAGAAGGTGCAGTGCTGCTTTTCGCCCCACCAGCAGCCCCGGCTCGTTTCGAAGGGCACGGTGCGGGGGAAGGCCAGGCCCGAGGCCTCCACCTGCTCGGCGTAGTCCGAGAAGTCCGGCCGCGGCAGGGCGTCCAGGGCCGGCCTCTCCGGATCCCCGGCCTCCCCCCCCGCCAGCCAGGGGCGCGCATGGAAGCCGGGCATCGGCGGGATCCCCCGGCCCTCGAAGAAGGCCCGCATCGCCAACGGGAAGCCCCCCTCCGCCTCGCCGGAGACCACCAGGTCCAGGTCCGGGAAGGCTTCGAAGACGGCCTCCCCCATGGTCCCCTCCACGTTGGCGCCGCCCATCACCGTCAGGATCTCCGGCCGCAGGCGCTCGAGACGCGCCGCCAGGGCCAGGGAAGCCACGTTCTGCTGGAACACCGACGCGAAGCCCACCACCCGGGGACCGGCGTCCGCGAGGCGCTCGGCCCATTCGTCCAGGCAACCTGCGGCCCCGGCCCGCAGCCGCAGC
>CAYSXG010000642.1:0-2169 GCA_964434895.1 uncultured Solibacteraceae bacterium
GGCGGCGAAGTCGGCGAGGACGGGTCGTGCGAAGAGTTCGCCGAGGGGGACCTCGAGGTCGAGGGCCTGGCGGAGGCGGGAGACGACCTGGACGGCGAGGAGGGAGTGGCCGCCGAGTTCGAAGAAGTGGTCGTGGCGGCCCACGCGCTCGAGGCGGAGGACGTCGGCCCAGATGGCGGCGACGGCGGATTCGAGTTCGCCCGAAGGGGCCTCGAAGGTGCGGACGGCGTAGGCGCCGGCCTCGGGGGCGGGAAGGGCCCTGCGGTCGAGCTTGCCGTTGGGGGTGAGGGGCAGGGCCTCGAGGCCCACGAAGGCCGCGGGAACCATGTAGTCGGGGAGGGTGGCCGAGAGGTGGGCCCTCAGGATCTCGGCGCTGGCTTCTTGGCCTTCGAGGCTCGTGAAGTAGGCCACGAGGCGCTTATCGCCGGGGCGGTCCTCCCGGGCCAGGACCACGGCCTCGCGAAGGGCGGGGTGCTCCAGGAGCCGGGCCTCGATTTCGCCGAGCTCGATGCGGAAGCCGCGGACCTTGACCTGGAAATCGTTGCGGCCGAGGAATTCGAGGGTGCCGTCGGGCAGCCACTTCACGAGGTCGCCGGTCTTGTAGATGCGGGCGCCGGGTTCGGAGGCGAAGGGATCGGGAAGGAAGCGTTCGGCGGTGAGGTCGGGGCGGTGGAGGTAGCCGAGGGCGACGCCGGGGCCGCCGAGGTAGAGCTCGCCGGCGACGCCGACGGGCACGGGCTGGCGGCGGGCGTCCAGGACGTAGGCCCGGGTGTTGGCGATGGGGCGGCCGATGGGGATGCGGGTGGCCCCGTCGGCCACCTCGCGGATCTCGTGCATCACGGCGAAGGTGGTGGTTTCGGTGGGGCCGTAGCCGTTGAGCAGGTGCCGGGGCGGGTGGGCGCGCAGCAGGCGGGCGATGGATCGGGGGTCCAGGGCGTCCCCGCCCACCATGAGGTAGCGCAGGCGGCCCAGCTCCTCGGCCACCTCGTCCACGACCTGGTTGAAGAGGCCCACGGTCATCCAAAGGACGGTAATGCCGTGGCGGGTGAGGGCGCGCTTGAGGCGGGGGACCTCGAGGAGGTCCTCCCGGTCGAGGACGACCATGCGTCCGCCGTTGAGGAGGGGGGCCCAGACCTCCATGGTGGTGGCGTCGAAGGCGGGGTTGGAGGCGAAGGCGACGCGGTCCTCGGGGCCGAAGGCGGCGTAGCCGTTGTTGAGGACCAGGCGGGCGATGGCGCGGTGGGGCACCACGACGCCCTTGGGGGTGCCGGTGGAGCCGGAGGTGTACATGACGTAGGCGGCGGAGGCGGGATCCAGGGAGAGGCCGAGGTCATCGCCCCCTTCCGTCCCCGCGGCGTCGACGTCCAGGCGGAGGAGGCCGGGCCGATCCGCCCAGGGCTGGTCCGAGCGAAGGAGGGCGATCCGGGCGCCGGAGTCGGCGAGGAGGAGGGCCTGGCGTTCCTCGGGGAAGGTGGGGTCGAGGGGGACGTAGGCGGCGCCGCATTTGAGGACGGCCAGCTCGGCGACCACGAGGTCCGCGGAGCGTTCGAGGAGGAGGGCCACGCGGTCGCCGGGGCGGGCGCCGGCGGCCTGGAGGCGGCGGGCCAGGCCGTTGGCCCGGGCGTTGAGTTCGGCGTAGCTGAGGGTGAGGTCCCCTTCGACCACGGCCGGGGCCTCGGGGGCGAGGCGGGCCCGGGCCTCGAAGAGCTCGTGGACGCAGGAGGCGCGGGGGAAGTCGGCGTCGGTGGCGTTCCAGTCCACCAGCAGCTGGCGCCGCTCGGTGGGGGGCAGGATGTCCAGATCCGCGACGGGCCGGTCCGGGGCCGTGTCGAGGGCCTCGACCAGCTGCTCGAGGGCCGTGTGCATGAAGGCGCAGATGCGCGCGGGATCGAGGGGGCTTTGGACCTGGGCGGTGAGGAGGAAGCCCTCGCCCAGATCGTCCACGGAGAAGGTCAGGGGGTAGTTGGTGCGCTCTTCGGCGTAGAGTCCCTCCACGCCCTCCCAGGCGCCCATCTGCTCGGCGCTGGGGGCCTCGGCGGCGCTTTGGCTGTGGCGGTAGTTGAGGAGGGCGGAGAAGAGCGGGGCCGGGGGCGGGACGGCGCTGCAGCGCTGGGCGAGGGCCAGGGGGGCGTGCTCGTGGCGCAGAAGGTCCGCCAAGAGTTGGTGGGT
>CAYSXG010000643.1:0-2164 GCA_964434895.1 uncultured Solibacteraceae bacterium
GACGTAGGTGGCCTCGGGATCGGCCTGGTAGCGCAGGGCCCGGGGGGCCGGGTCCAGATCCAGGGTTTCGAAGAGCTCCTTCTGGCGGGCCTCGAGGGTCGCCTCCTCCAACCCGTACATGCGGCCCACGAAGCGGAGGTACTGGGGGCCCGTGAGGTGCTCCAGGAGGGCCATGTCCTCGGGCATCACGCCGATCTTCCGCTTGATCTCGATGGGGTGCTCCTCCAGGTCCATCCCCAGGACCCGGATGCTGCCGGAGCTGGGCCGGATAAGCCCCGTGACCATCTTCAGGGTGGTGGACTTCCCGGCCCCGTTCCTCCCCAATAGCCCCAAGAAGCTGCCCGGCTCCAGCCGGAGGGAGAGCTCGTCCACGGCGACCTTCTCCCCAAAACGTTTGGTGAGGCGGGTGAGTTCGAGGGCGGGCATGGGGGCTCCGGTTCCGAGGGCGGATCGGGGTCGACCCCGATCCCCCGCTCCCTGCGAGCATAGCTTCCCGGAGTCCCCCGTTCCCAATCCAGAGGCCAGCGGGCCCGAGGGCCCGCCCGACGGTTCCTATCGTCCGGGGAGCCGTCCCGAAGGAAGGCCCCCGAGGCTATTTTCCGAACTGGCTCACGGTCTGGAAGTAGCGGGCAAAGGCGGCCATGCCGCCGGAGGCCTGCTCCCAGTCGTAGTTCTCGTTCGGGGCGTGGTAGCCGTGGCTGGGGAGGCTGAGGCCCAGGAAGTAGACCTCGCAGCCCAGCACGTCCTCCATGGTCTTCACCGCGCCGATGCTGCCGCCCTCGCGGGTGAAGGTGCAGGGAGCGTCGAAGGCGAATCGGTAGGCGTCGCGGATGGCCTCGGCGTAGCGGCCGGAGGTGTGGCCCCTGAAGGCGGCGAGCCCGTGCTCCTCGTGCACCTCCACGTCGGGGTTCTGCTGGCGGACGAAGGCCTTCACGCGCTCCAGCACCTTGGCTTCGGTCATGTCGGGCACGAGGCGGCAGCTCAGCTTCACTTCGGCCCGCGGGGCCACGGCGCTCTTGATGCCGGGGCCCGTATAGCCCCCCACCACGCCGTGGACCTCCATCGTGGGCATGCCCCACACGCGCTTGAGCACTTCCACCGGCTCCGTGACCCGGATGCCCTTGAGCATGTGGTCCTCCATGAAGCGCTCGGTGGTGAAGCCGCTGTTCCTCCAGCCCTCCAGTTCCGCCTCCGAGGGGGGGACCACCTCGTCGTAGAAACCGGGGATGAGCACCTGCCCGGTGTCGCCATCCAGCATCTTGCCCACGAGGCTGATGAGCTCGGAGAGGGGGTTGCGCGCGGCGCCGCCCACCACGCCGGAGTGGAGGTCGTGGTCGGCGGTCTCCAGGGTGAGCCGGAAACCCTGCAGGCCCCGCAGGCCGGCGGGGGTGCTGGGCTTGCCGCGGGTGATCCAGACCGTGTCCGAAACGACGATGGCGTCGGTCTTCAGGCGCTCCCGGTGGCGCTGCAGCCCGCCCTCGAAATTCGGGGATCCGATCTCCTCCTCCAGCTCCCACAGGAAATGGATATTGAGGGGCACCCCCGCTCGCTTGGCGGCCAGGGCGCCGAAGAAGGCCGTCACGGCGGGGCCCTTGTCGTCGGTGCTGCCGCGCCCCTTGTAGGTGTCACCGTCGACGACGAAGGTGAAGGGATCCGCGATCCATTCGGGCTCGTTGGCCGGCTGCACGTCCATATGGTTGTAGACCGTGATGGTGGGCAGGGAGGCGTCCTCGCCGAACCACCCGTGGATCAGGGGATTGCCCTCGGTCTCCAGGATCTCGGCCTTCCCGCCGTGCCGTTCGAAGAGGCCGACCGCCGCTTCGGCGCAGCGGCGCACGTCGCCGGCCCTCGCTGGGTCCGCGCTGACGCTGGGGATCTCCACCAGGCTCCGGAGCTCCTGCTCGAAGGCGGCGCGATGCTCGGAGGCGAAGCGGGCCAGCGCCTCGCGGGTGAGGGACTCGGTGTGGAGGGCGGCGGTGCTCATGGTGGCTCCCGGGACGAAGGTCCAGGGTATCGCAGAAGAATTTCCCGGCTAAGCCCCGCGGACGAGCGGAATCCGGGCCCCAAAAAAGCCCTTCCCCCCTACCCTGGTTCCCATGTCCCGCTACTGCGTCTTCACCGGCTCCAGCGAGGGGAGGGACCCCCTCCACCGGGCCACGGCCCC
>CAYSXG010000644.1:0-2149 GCA_964434895.1 uncultured Solibacteraceae bacterium
CCCCCCCGGACGCCCCGGAGGTGGGCCCCCTTCCATGTGAGACCGGGGCCCCCTTCACCTTCGGTTCCTTCAACCATCTGCCCAAGCTCACGGACCACGTCCTCGAAACCTGGGCCCGGATCCTGCGCAGCGCCCCGCGTTCTCGGCTCCTCCTCAAGGCCCGCTCCTTCCAGACCCCCCGGGTGCGGGAGGGCTACGCAGCGAAATTCGAGGCCCTGGGCGTTCCTCGGGAGCGCCTGGAACTCCTGGCCTGGGTTCCCGCCAAGGAGCACCACCTGGCCCTCTACAACCGGGTGGACCTGGGCCTGGACCCCTTCCCCTTCAACGGCGCCACCACCACCTGCGAAGCCCTTTGGATGGGGGTTCCCGTCGTGTGCCTGGCGGGGGACCGCCACGCTGGAAGGGTGGGGCTCAGCCTCCTTTCGTCCCGCGGCCTGAGGGCCTTCGTGGCGGAGGACGAGGAGGCCTCCGTCCGCATCGCCCCCGCGGGGGCGGCCTCTCCCGGGGAACTCGCCCGCCAGCGGGCCTCCCTGAGGCGCCGCATGGCGGCCTCCCCCCTCTGCGACGCCGCGGGCTTCGCCCGGCGCATGGAGACGGCCTACCGGGAGATGCTGGCCACGGTGGGTTGAATCTTCAGGCCTTCCCTTCCAGCCTCTTTCGGAGCTCCTGCAAGGCCGCGTGCTGGGGGAAGGGGCCCAGGCCCAAGTCCACCACCGTGCGGGCGGGGCGGAGTTGGCCTTGTTCGAGGAGAGCGAAGGCCACCAGGTGGTGCCAGTGGCCCTGGCCTCCCTCCGGCAGCCGCTGGATGGCCCCCCAGGCGTCCGCCACCGCCTGGGCCCGAGGGGCGGTTTCCAGGGAAAGCTGGATGAGGGCCTGGTTGAGTTCCGGGCTGCGGGGGAGGCGCTCCAGGCCCCTGAGCAGGAGGGTCCGGGCCTCCTGGGGGGCTCCGGCCTCCCGCTCGTAGCCGGCCCAGGCCAGGATCACGGGGACGGAGCCGGGGTCCGCCTTCAGGGCCCGGGCGAAGGCCCTCCGGGCGGCCTCGGCATGGCCGAGACGGGCCTGGGCCAGGGCCAGCTGGACCCGCCCCAGGACGTGGTCCGGATGCTGGTGGAGAAGCTCTTCTAAGGGGGGAAGGGCCTCCCGCGGATGCCCCAGGGCCAGGAGGGCGCTGCCCAGGATGAGGGGGATCATGGGGAGGGGACGGGGAACACGGGTCCGGTAGGCCCGGGCCGAGTCCAGGGCGAGCTGCCATTCTTGGGCCACGAAGGCCTGGAGGGCCAGGTTGTAGAGCACCTGGGGCTCCTGGGGCCGGGCCTCCGCGTCCCGCCGGGCCAGCTCCAGGTAATAGGCCTTCTTGGAGGTCTCCCGGGGGGCGGCGGTCTTTCCATAATGATGGATCACCGCCGGGCAGTCCCTGGGTCGGAGCCCCCGGGCGGAGAAGAAGGGGCCCACGGATTCGTGGATGAGGCCGGCGTAGGCCACCCCCGGCAGCCGCGGAAAGAGGCGGAGCACGCTCCCGTCGGCGTAGTAGGGAAAGCCCCGGCCTTCGGCGTAGGGGCTGTCGACGTTGGGGAGGGCCGCCTGGTCCAGGGTGGCCATGGCAGGATCCGAAAAGTAGTTCCGGACCACCAGGAGGCGGGGGACGGGATTCGGGGCCTCCAGGATCTGGCGGATCTGGGGGTGGTCCAGGGGATCGATGGCCTCGTCCGCGTCCAGCACCAGGACCCAGTCCCCGGTGCAGTGGCGCAGGCTTTCGTTGCGGGCCGCGGAGAAGTCGTCGGCCCAGGGATGGGAATGGACCCGGGCCCCGAAGGAGGCGGCGATCTCGGGGCTGCGGTCCGTGGACCCGGTGTCCACCACGATCAGCTCGTCCACCAGGTCCCGAACCGAGGCGAGGCTGTGGGCGAGGAAGGCCTCCTCGTTCCGGACGATCATGGCGAGGGAGAGGGTGGGCATGGGATGAGTGTACGGGCGAGTCCGGGGATCCCGGCGGGCCCGGAGAAAGGATTCAAGTCCCCCGAAGGGCCTCCCGATAGGCAACCTAGGGGATTCCCCCGATCAGTTCCAATCCGGCAGCACGGATGCTGCCTTGACGCATCACGGAGGATGCCATGCCATCAATTCTTAATAACGTTGCCGCCCTTCAGGC
>CAYSXG010000645.1:0-2142 GCA_964434895.1 uncultured Solibacteraceae bacterium
CGGGGGCCGTGGTGACGGTCTGCTTGCCGGCGTTGATGAGGTCCGCGTCCACCTCGTCCGCAGAGGGGAAGGGGCCGATGCCCAACAGGCCGTTCTCGCTTTGGAGGATCACCTCCATGCCCTCGGGGATCACGTCCGCGATCATCGTCGGGATGCCGATGCCGAGGTTCACATAGTAGCCGTCCCTCAGTTCCTGGGCGGCGCGGCGGACGAGCTGGTCGCGGGAAAGAGCCATGGAGTCCTCGAAAGCGAAGCTCCAGAATAGCGGCTAATCCCCCCAGCCCCAGCGCCGAAACCCAGACAGCCACCCTTCCGGAGACCGCCATGCGTCCATCCGCCCTCCTTCTCGCCCTCGCGCTTCCCCTCCTCGGGCAGGCCCCCGCGCCGAAACCCGTCCCCGCGCCTTGCTCCGGGCCCGAGTTCCACCACTTCGACTTCTGGATCGGCGAATGGGAGGTGAAGGATCCCGCCGGCAACCTGGCGGGCCACAACCGCATCGAGCCCATCGCCTGCGGCCTCCAGGAGCATTGGTCCGACACCACCGGCGGCACGGGCACCAGCCTCAACGCCTACAACGCCGCCACGAAGCAGTGGCACCAGACCTGGGTGGGCGGCGGGGGCGGGGTCATCCAGCTGGACGGCGGGTTGAAGGACGGTCGCATGATCCTCCAGGGCCGCAACGGCACCCCCAAACGCTTCGTCCTGGATAGCATCACCTGGAACCCCGGAGGCAAGGACGCACAGGGCCGGGCCCGGGTCCTGGCGCTGTGGGAGCAGTCCAGCGACGAGGGCAAGAGTTGGTCGGTGGCCTTCGACGGGATGTACACGCGTGTAGGAAAACCCTGAACTCCGCCATCTTTATTTTTCTTATCAATGAGGCCATAAAGGAATTCACAAGGATTCACAAATGTCGTCACGGGGGGCTGGGCAAGCTTTCTTTTTCCATCCCACGAACCCCGGAGACTTCATGTTCAAGCGAGTCGCTTCACTGCTGACGGCCCTGCTCTGCGCAGGCGCGGTCCAGCTCCTCCACGCGGAGGGGCCCAACGATCCCGCCCCCTTCATCAACGCCCGCGGCGCCGTCAATGGCAAGAAGGTGCTCTTCGATAACGCCCACGAGGAGACTGCTGGCGCGGCCGACTGGGTCATCGACGGCGGCTTCTCGGACTTCGGCAACGCCCTCGCGGACGCCGGCTTCTACGTCAAGGAGCTGCGCAAGGCCGGGACCATCACCCTTTCGGACCTGAGCGGCTACGACGTGTTCGTGATCGCCGAGGCCAATGTCCCGCTCAAGCCATCCGAGCAGGCGGCCATGCTGCAGTACGTGCAGAATGGCGGCGCCATCTTCTTCATCGCCGACCACTACAACGCCGACCGCAACAAGAACCGCTGGGACGGCTCCGAAGTGTTCAACGGCTACCGCCGCGGCGCCTGGTCCAACCCGGCGAAGGGCATGGACGCCGGCGAGACCGCCTCCGCCGCCATGCAGGGCGTCGTCTCCTCCGACTGGCTGGCCACCAACTTCGGCATCCGCTTCCGCTACAACGCCTTGGGCGATATCACCGCCAACGACATCGTGGCGCCGGCCCAGGCCTTCGGCATCACCGCGGGCGTCTCCACCGTCGCCATGCACGCCGGCGGAACCCTGGCGATCATCGACCCCAACAAGGCCAAGGGCATCGTCTACCTGCCCCCCACCACCGTGAAGTGGGCCAGCGCCGTGGACCAGGGTGTCTACGATGGCGGCGGCCGCCCCGAGGGCCCCTTCGTGGCCGTCTCCAAGGTGAATCTGGGCAAGGCCGCCTTCATCGGCGATTCCTCCCCCATCGAGGACGCCACCCCCAAGTACCTCAAGGAAGAGACCGGCGCGGCCAAGACCACCTACGCCGGCTGGTCCGAGCAGAACGACGCCACGCTGATGGTGAACATCGTCACCTGGCTGGCCAATCAGGAGTCCTATACCTCGCTGAACCAGGTGTCGGGCCTGCAGCTGGATAGCCCCACGGCCTTGTTGGCCATGGAGGATCCCGCCTCCTCCACAGAACCCCAGGCCGAGCCCTGGGCCGCTCCCGCCGCCGGCTACCTCTGGTACGACCCCAGCACCTTCAAGCCCGGATCCCACGGCTCCCGCACTCCCGCCGC
>CAYSXG010000646.1:0-2137 GCA_964434895.1 uncultured Solibacteraceae bacterium
GGGGGGTTGTAGGAGAGGGTCGCGCCGGTGGTGTTCGTCAGCTTCGCCGTCCCCGGGTAGTACCCGATGGGGAAGGGGGCCGGACGCACGCTGTAGATGGAGTTGTTGGGGCCGGTGGCGTCCCGCCAGACCTTGCCCCCGTCCTGGTAGACCTTGCGCACGCTGGGGGCGCTGCCGATGGCCCCGTCCGTGGTCCACTGGTTGAGGAGGCTGGTGTCCCGGCGGAAGCCCACGTAGTTGCCGGCCGTGTTCTTCAGGCCGCTTCCCAGGCTCCAGAGGCCCCCCTTGTAGTCGGAGAAGTAGACCCGCTGGATGAGGCCGGAGTTCAGGAAGTACTGGAAGGGCACCAGGCCCGAGGCCACCGGGCCCATGTTGTAGGACCCGCCGGAGAGATCCCAGACGGAGACGATCCTGCCGGTGAGGATGTCCAGGGCGATGGCGGAGCGGCCGTAGACGCCGCCGCCGAGGGAGGTGTCCACCTCGGGCGTGCTGTAGCCCCCGCCCAAGAATAGGAGGTCCCGGACGTAGATGTTGGTGGAGCCCAGCAGCACCCGGCCCACCGCCGGAACGCAGGTGGACAACCCCATCTTGCCGACCACGGTCTTCGTGGAAGCCAGGGAGGTGGTGGCGAGGGCGTCCGCGTCCAGGTTGGAGGAGGTGAGGTTGGCGGCTTCGTCGGCCCGGAGGGCCCATCCGGAGTAGTTGCCCCCGCCGCTCTTGGCCTCGCCCATGTGGGGCGTGAAGGGGTCGGTGATATCGATGGCGTAGTAGGAACGTCCCCCCTTCCGGAGACCGAAGACCACCACGGCGTTCTCCGCCGCGTCCAGTTTCTGGTTGGCCGTGATGGCCGTGGACCCGGCGTTGTCCCGGAAGTAGACGTAGGGCGTGCCGTCCAGGCAGTAGTAGTGCTGCCCGGACTTGTTGGGATTGAGGTAGTCGATGTAGTTCAGGAAGTCCGTGGGCATGAAGGCCCACAGCTCGTCCACGTCCCCCACCACCAGCGTGGTGTTGGGATCGGTGTAGGTCACTTCCCCGAAGGCGTGGAGGAAGCCCCGATTGGTGCCCACGTAGATCACGCGGAAGTGGCAGGTGGAGTTCGTGGTCTGCGCCGCGGTGATCACGGCCGCCAGCTTGGGCGGCAGGGCCGTCTGGATGGAGGAGCTCAGGGTGTATTCCACCGCCGCGGGGGAACTGTTGATGATGTCCCCCAGGAGGTCCCCGGAACTGCTGCGGTTGGGGGTCGAGGCGTTGGGGTTGCCCCCGGAGAAGGTGAAGCTCGAACTCGAAACGTCCGCCCCGAGCAGGAAGGCCACCTGGGTCTGCTTGGCCTGGTCCGTGGTGAGGGCCCCGGGGGCCAGGTTGGCCTTGATATCGTCGAAGGCCGTGGCGGTGCCTCCCAGGGTGGCGTCGTTGAAGGGCGTGAAGCGCATGAGGCCCGAGGCGGCGTTCGGCAGGCGGGTGTAGACCTTCCGGGCGCTCCAGGAGCGGTTCGTCCGAAGGGCCGCGTCCGCCGACCACATGGGCACGGCCTTGTCCAGCTGGGTCACCGTGGCCCCGGTCTTGTCCTTGACCACCAGGGAGGTGCCCGACTGCTGGGTGGGGAACATGAACATGTCCCCCTGCCACACGGGGTTGTTGGAGGCCGTGGGGACGAACTTCGTGAGGTAGATCTGGGCCCCGAGGCCCGCGCCCACGAAGGGGATCATCGGCTCCGAGGAGGTGCTGATGCCCGCCTGGTTGGCGATGATGGCGATGGCCACGTTGAGGCTGCCCACCAAGGACGAGGGGTCCCGGGCGTCGAAGAAGTAGGCGGCGTTGTTGGCCTTGGAGGTGGGCTTGGCCCAGTCCGCGGGGTAGAACTCCGTCGCCGTGGAGGCCGTGTAGGCCGTGGAGGCGGGGTCCCCGAACTCGGCGGCCATGAGCAGGCGGAACTTCCCGGCCGTGGTGTCGTTGAGGATGGCCATGGGCTTGGCCGTGGTGTCGGGCACGGAGGTGCCCCAAGCGCCGCCGGTGCCCTTTTTCACCCAGTCGGTTCCCAGGGAGGTGCCCACCTTCATTGTCCGGCCGGGGTGTGCTCGGGCAAGGGGTAGGGGCTGGTTGCCATCCGGGTCACGAAGGGGTGAATAGCGGGGGGGGG
>CAYSXG010000647.1:0-2136 GCA_964434895.1 uncultured Solibacteraceae bacterium
GGCTCGCCCTTCCCTGCCCCCTGGAGGGGGCCATCCCTCAGCGCGGGGACCTTCGTAGGGGTCCTGGCCCGTCCGCCACCCTGGAGGCTACCCCTACCTCGGAGGTGCGCATGAAGAGCCTCAACCCCACCCGGAGCCGGTCCCGGGCCGCCAAGCCCACCAGCTCCACCCCGAAGGCCCGGCGCGGTGCCGTGGCCCCTGCCCGCCTGCCGGAACCCCCGGCCGACGAGCCCCGCTACTCCCTCACCCCCGCCGGGCTCCGCCTGCTGGCCGCCCTCGGCCTCTCCTAGCCCGGGGAGCCCCGTGCAAGCCCACGCCGACCTTTCCCCTGCCACCGTCGAAGGCCTCCTGCGCATCCGGGCCCTCCGGGACGAGCTGAACGCCATGGACGACCAGGAGGTGGCCCGTCGCCGCGAGCACGTCCACACCCTCCAGGGGGAGCTGCGCGAACGCCAGGCGGCCGTCTTCGGGGAACCCAGGCTCCGCGTCGCCCTCAAGGCCTCCCTCCGCCGGGCGGGGATCCCCTACGAGCATGAGGCCCCCCTGGAGGACCTCCAGCGCCGCGCCGCAGACCTGCTGCCCGCCCCGGAGGCCTCCGCGACCGGCTTCACCTACGAGGAGTGGCAGGGGCTCACCGGCCACCCCGTCCACCTCCACACCCCCTGGAACGGGCTCCCCGTCGGCACCTGGGGCCGCATCCTCGGGTTCCTCCCCGCCGAGATGCTCCCCGGCCGCCCCGGCGCCACCCCCGGCACCGGCTTCCTCGGTGCCCACCTCCGCGTCCCGCCCGGCACCCCCGCCACGGGCGCCCTTTCCTGCACCCACGGCAACGCCGCCGACCCCTACGAAACCGCCCTCGCCCTCCTGTCCCGCCAGGACCTGGAGGCCTTCGAGATCCTCCCCAAGGACTGAGGCCCCCGGGCTGGGCCCGTGGGGGCCCTCCAGCCACGCGAAGGGCGGGCCTCATCCACCCGCCCTTCGTCTACACCCATCAGGGACCGTGAGACTCCCCGCAGGGAAGGTAGCGCCGCGACGGGGGACACGCCAGCCGAAGGGCCGGGCCCGGGCCCGAGGCGCTCCCCCGGGACTGGATCTTCAAGGACACCCGCATGACGCACGCCCAACCCGCCTTCCGCCTGGCCCTCCTCGCCTCCCTGGAGGACCTGGAGGCCTTCCTCCGCGCCCGGGACCTGCCCCCGGAGGCCGCCTTCGAGGTCCCCGCCCGCGATGGCCGCGCCGCCCTCCGCCTCTTCCACGGCGGGGGCCCCGGGCCCGAGGCCGGAACCGAGGGGCGGGGCGCCTGGGCCGTCTACCGCCCGCAGGGCCCCGGAGGCCCCTTCCACCTGGTGGCCACCCTCCACCCGGCCCGCCTGACCCCCGCCGCCCTGGGGTTCCGCCTCCAGGACCTGGCCCAGGGCCGGGGAGGCGCCACCGACGCCGCGCCCGGGCCGCCCGAGCCCGCCTGGGTCCGCGCCTACCCCATCTGGTGCCGCATATGCTCCCGCCGGGGCCTCGTGGCCGCGCCGCCCTTTGTGGCCGCCGGGGTCCTCGACGCCCTCCAGTCCCTCGCCTGGTTCCTCGTCCCCCATCCCACCGCCGGGACCGTCGCCGTCTGCTCCGCCACCTGCTGCGCCGCCGCCCTCCGGGGCGCCCACGCCCTCCCCATCCCGGGGCCCGGGCCGGGGGAAGTCCCCCCGGAAAGGTGCCAAACCGGCCCCGAAGGGGGATCTTGAAGGGGGAAGGGCACCGAACGGGATCTTGACTCCCGATCCCCGCCAGCGGCCCCAAAAACCCGTCCCGGCCCCAGGCCGCCCCTGCCGCCGCCCCTGCCACCCGCCCAAATGCCTTCCCCCGGCCTCCTGGCCCTCCTGGAGCCCTCCATGCCCCAAATCCACCGCACCCCGCCCCCGCCTCCCGGCGCCTTCCGCTACCGCCTCACCCCTACCGGCCGCAGCTCCGAACGCTACGGCCCCTGCGAAATCTGCCGCCAGCACGTCCCCGAGGTCTTCCACCAGGTCGAGGAACGCGCCTACGCCCTCCACGGCCCCGGCCTCCCCCCGGAGGATCCCTGCGCCACCGGATGGACCCGCAGCGACTGCCACGACCTCTTTGGACACGAGGCCTGCCTTCTTCAGG
>CAYSXG010000648.1:0-2125 GCA_964434895.1 uncultured Solibacteraceae bacterium
CCACTCCAAGGCCAATGACGGACAGTCGCACTTCCCCCAGAACCACGACAAGCTGATGAGCGCCGTGGACTCCCAGATGACCAAGTGGATGAACCAGAACTTCGGCCCCGAATACACGGAGCTGCGCCCGGACAGCGCCCTCATCACGGGCCTCAAGGCCAAGGACAAGGCCCTGGCCGACTTGAAGTACCACACCTTCGGAGGCACCAACACCAACCTCTTCAAGGTGTATGCCTGGGTCTACACGCCCGAGAGCGCGGTGCCCAACAAGCACGTCAAGTTCAACCTGGACGCCGTGCCCGAGGAGATCTCCGTGGTCTCGCCCATGCTGGCCAAGTTCCCCAACCTGGAGCACTTCGCGGAGGTGACGCCGGGCAAGGGGGACATTCTGGTCTCCGACGCCGCCTCACGCCTGCCCTGGTCCACCCACAAGACCCTGAGCCTGAACCACGCGGAGGCCCTCTTCTCCCCGCTGCTGCAGCAGGAGGTCCTCAAAATCCTCCTGCCCTGAGGGCGTGGTTTCCAGAACGCCCTCCGAGGCTCATCCCAGCCGGAACCTCCCGGTCAGGCCCTGGAGGTCCTGGGCGAGGCGGGCCAGATCCTGGACCGTGGCGCTGGTCTCCTGGAGGGCGCCGGCCAGGGCCGCGCTGGTGGCGGCGCTGCGATCCGCCCGCTGGGCCGCCTGCCTCATGGCCCCCAGGGCCTGGTCGGAGGCGGAGGCCTGGGCCTCCAGGGCCCGGGAGATGGCCAGGATGGTTTCCGCGTAGGCCCTCACGTCCTCGGTGATGCGCGCGAGGCTGCCCCCGGCGGCCTGCACGGAGTCCGTGCCCCGGGCCACGCGCCGCCCACTCTCCTCGATCAGGCCGGAGATCTCCTTGGCTGCGGTGGAGCTGCGCTCGGCCAGCTTGCGGATCTCCTCGGCCACCACGGCGAAGCCCTTGCCTTGGGAGCCGGCCTTGGCCGCCTCGATGGCGGCGTTGAGCGAGAGCAGGTTCGTCTGGCGGGCGATGTCGGCGATGACCCCCGTGATGCCCCGCACCCGCTCGCTGCTCTCCTGGATCCCCTGCATGGCCCGGGAGCTCTCCTGGACGCTGGCCTGGCCGAGGCGGGTGGCCTGCTCGGTGCCCTCCGCCACGCGCCGGGCCTGGCCGGTGGAATCCAGGACCTCCCCGATGCGGCCGGCGGCCTCCTGCATCACGGCCGAGGCCCCGCCCACGGCCGAGCGCTGCTCCTCCGCCTCCCGGCTCAGGTCGTCGGTGGTCCGCTCGATGTGCTGGGCCGTGGCCGCCAGCTCCGTGGCTGCGGAGGCCAGCTGGTCCGAGGCCCGGCCGATGGCCTGGATGTTGGCCCTGAGCTGGAGGATCACCTCGTTCACGCTGGCGGCGGTGCGGGCCAGCTCGTCCTTCCCCTCCAGGGCGCAGGCCCGGCTCAGGTCCCCCCGGGCCACGGCCTCCATGGCGCCCTGCAGCTCGGCGATGCCCCGGGCGATGCGCCTTCCGATGGCCCGGTTCATGGCCACGCCGACCCCCGCGGAGAGGGCCAGGCCCAAGCCCATGGCCAGGTAGCCCCGGCGGGTGTCGGCACGGTTGGCCTCCGCCTGGGCGGCGATGCGGGCGTTCTGCTGGTCGAAGAGTTCCTTCAGCAGGACCCGGGCCCGCTCCAGATGCTCCCCGCCGGCCCGGAAACGCTCTTTCAGGCCCGCGCCGGCGGCGCCGGCCTGGGCCAGGGCCAGGTTGGCCTCGAAGCCCCCGAGGTAGGCTCGGACATCCTCCAGCATCCGGCGGACCTTGGGCTCCTCCTCTCCCCAGCTCTGGGATTCCACCTCCCCCATCACCTTTTGCAGGGTCGCCTCGGAGCCGCGCACGTAGTCCCGGAAACCGGCTAGGAAGGCCTCGTTGCGCGCGGCCGCCAGGAGGGCCTGCTGCCCGGCCCTCGTGTGCTGGAGCTGGAAGCGCAGATCGTTGAGCACCTTGAGGTGGGGGCCCCGGTCCAGGACGGCCCGGCTTCCGGCGGCGCTGCGGCGGAGGGCCGACCACCCCAGGGCCGCGAGGGCGAAGAGGAAGAGCAGCTGCACCGCCAGGAGCAGGAGGATGCCCTGCCGGATGGAGATGCGGGCGGCGGAGGA
>CAYSXG010000649.1:0-2117 GCA_964434895.1 uncultured Solibacteraceae bacterium
AGCAGGGACAGCGAGATAGAACCTTTCTTAGTTGCCACGGGCAACTCCTTGAAGATAAGAACGTGGATGAAGGCCCCGGAGGCCAGGATTCGGCCGTTCCTTCGGAGCCAGATCGGAGCCGGGAAATCCGGCATGAAAAAGAAGTAGCGGGAAAGCTGGCTACCAAGATCAGCGCTTTTGCCGAGGGGGGAAAATGAAGTCTTGTTAAACCATTTGGAAATGGTTTTTAAATGTGAAAATGGGCAGATAGAAACCACGTGCTGATGGTAGGAATACGACCCGGGTTTTGTTTGGAAAAATTAGGATTATCGAAAATTACCAAGCCCTGGACGGACCTCAGCCCTTCGCGCCCCGGGGCGTCGACCGGCCCTTCTTGGGAGCGCCCCCTCCCTCTTTTTCGACCCGCCGGCGGCTGGGTTTCAGGCCCTCCCCGGGATCCAGGATGCGGCGCACCTTGGCCCCCTCCTCGGGCTGGGTTTCGCCCTGGTGCTTCTTCTGGACGCTGAGGCGGATGGGGGTCCCCTTGAGGTCGAAGGCCTCCCGCAGGCGGTTCTCCAGGTAGCGCACGTAGCTGAAGTGCAGTCCCCGGTCGGTGTTGGTCTTGAGGACGAAGCTGGGGGGACGCACCCCCACCTGGGTCATGAAGTAGAGCTTGGGCAGCTTGCCGTCCACGGCGTGGGGGCTCATGGCGGCCACCGCCTCGCGCAGGAAGGCGTTGAGCTTGCCGGTGGGGACGCGGCGGGCGTGGGCCTCGGCCACGTCGTGGATGAGGTCGAAGAGCTTGGTGACCCGCTGGCCGGTCAGGGCGGAGATGAAGATCATGGGGGCGTGGTGGAGGAAGCCCAGGTCCATGCGGATCCGGTCCTCGAAGGCCAGGGACGTGTAGGTGTCCTTGGGCACCAGGTCCCACTTGTTCACCACGAGGATCACGGCGGCGCCCGCCTCCTGGGCGTAGCCCGCGATGACCGCGTCCTGGTGGGTGACGCCTTCGACGGCGTCGATGAGCAGCATCGAGACGTCGGCCCGGGCCATGGCCTGCTTGGCCTTGAGGATGGAGAGCTTCTCGGCGCCCAGGGTGGTCTTGCCCTTGCGGCGGATGCCCGCGGTGTCGATGAGGCGGTAGACGCGGTCCTTCACGTGGAAGACGGTGTCCACGGTGTCCCGGGTGGTGCCGGCCACCTCGCTCACGAGGCTGCGCTCGTAGCCCAAGAGGCGATTGGTGAGGGAGCTCTTGCCCACGTTGGGCCGGCCGATGAGGGCGAAGCGCAGCTCCTCCTCCGGGGCGTGAAGCTCCGCCTCCTCGGCGCTGCGGCGGAAGGGCAGGCGTGCGCGGATGGCCTCCAGCAGATCGGCCACGCCATCGCCATGGCTGGCGCTGAGGGCGAGCACGGCCTCGAAGCCGAAGGCGTAGAAGGCCCCGTCCGGCGCGCCGCCCTTCATGCCATCCAGCTTGTTCACCGCCAGGATCACGGGCTTGCCCAGGCGCTGCAGGCGATGGGCGATCTCCTCGTCGCCGGTGGTAACGCCGGCGTGGCCGTCCACCAGCAGCACCAGGACGTGGGCCTCCTGGAGGGCGGATTCGGCCATTCGAGTGATGCCCTGGGTGATCAGATCCTCGCCCTCGAAATCCAGGCCCCCGGTGTCCACCAACTCGAAGACTTCTTCGACGTCCCCCTGCTCGTCCAGGCAGTTCACGCGGCCGTAGGCCCGATCCCGGGTCATCCCCGGGAGGTCGTGCACCAGGGCGGCCCGGCTCCGGGTGAGGCGGTTGAAGAGCGTGGACTTGCCCACGTTGGGGCGTCCGCAGAGGGCGACGAGGGGGAGTTTCATGAGTAGTCAGGGTAGCGGGGAAATGGGGTTGGCGTAGGAAGGGGTGGGGCGGAGGTCGCTTTGGTTTGCGGCCTCGTTCCGGCAGAGGACTGCGCTCCGTTTTGGCCTCGGCGCGCTGGCTCGAACGCAGCGCGACTTCCTGCGGGCTTGCGTCTACCGGTCTGGTCGGCCCTGGGCCCGTCAGCCCAAAAACGAAAGGGTCCCTTGCGGGACCCTTGGTTCTGGCGGGGCTGACGGGGCTCGAACCCGCGACCTTCGGCGTGACAGGCCGACACTCTAACCAACTG
>CAYSXG010000650.1:0-2117 GCA_964434895.1 uncultured Solibacteraceae bacterium
AGCAGGGACAGCGAGATAGAACCTTTCTTAGTTGCCACGGGCAACTCCTTGAAGAAAAGGGTTTCGGGAAGGAGGCCCGCACCCTGTTCCTTGTTCAGGGCGTCAGGCTTCCTGGCTCGCCTGGAGGGGAGCCGACCTGGGGATGGAAGCATCGGGCTGGGAGGCCCGCCTGCTCAAAGAACGGGGGAGATCGAGGACAAAGATCCGTTCCAGTGCTCTTTTTGAGAAGTTACGTGATGTGAAATTTTTTTGTTATGATTGAAAATGATTTCTAATCATTTAGATTCATTAAATATACAATATGAACATTATTACGAATGTGTAAAAAAGAGATTATATATGACCGAATTGGTCGGCCATGGCTCCTAGGAACTCGGGTTTTGGTTTTCCCCATGAGAAGGTCTCTTCGCGATCCCCAAAGGTTGAAGCGACAGTTCGTCCATGGAAAAGTACCGCTCAGCCATTCGCTAATGCCGTAACCCATCGATCAAGATCGCTTTTCGTGCGGTTAGGTCTATAGCGCCTAATCTTTGGAACGAGCACCTCCGTACTCCACGCATTCACCGCGGCGACCCCTAGAGGTCGCCGCCAGCCTCGTTATCGGGGGCCCGACGGGTCCCCCGGACGGGCCGTACACCTTTCCTCGTCTCCAGCCCCTGGAGCTCCCGTGCCGACACCCACCCTTCCCCGACCACCCTTCCCTGCTTCGGACGAGGCCCTGCTGAATTTCCGCGCCTGGAACTCCCCGCAGGCGGAGGGCGAAGACATGTCGGGCCTGCTCAACCAGGCGGACCTGGCCCTGATGCAACTGAAGACCATCGCCTCCGCTTTTTCCGGCCAGGGGCGATTGACCCGTCCCTTCCAGTTCTGGGAGGCCGTGGCCTCCTCCAGGCTCGCCGGGGCCCGAGCCACGCTGCTGGACCTGCTTTTCTTCGAAGGGGAGCCGAGCCTCTTCATTCCGAACTTCGACGTCCGCGCCCTTTCGAGCCACCTGGCGGTGCTGGAACTGGGCCAAAGCCTGAGCTCCTACGAGGGACTGGACCCTTCCCTGATCCCGGGCCTCCATCACTTCCTCCTCACCGGGAAGCTGGCCACCGAGGCCCACCCGGGTCCCGAGATCCCCGGCGGGTCGGCCCCCGCCGGGGATCTGTGGGAGCGCAGCCGGCGCGCCACGGGCGTGCCCGCCCTGTTGCAGGCGGCCTTCCTGCACCGTCAGATCGCGGCCGCACGGCCCTTTGCGGACGGCAACGGCCGCCTGGCCCGGATGCTCTGTGCCCTGCTCCTGGCGGAGCAGAAGGCGGCTCCGCAGCCCTTCCTGTGCCTCTCCCCCTACTTCGAGCGCCACGCCGAGGAGTACCAGGAGCGCCTGAGGGGCGGGAGCGGCGAATCCGGATGGGACGCCTGGTCCGCCTTCTTCCTGCGCGCCGTGCGCCACCAGGCGATGGAAGGCGTCCATCGAGCCCAGGCCCTGTTGAGGCTTCAGGGCCGCTACCGGGAGCTGGTGATGGGGCAGGGGAAGGGGGCAAAGACCGCCCTCAAGATCCTGGGCTACCTGCTGGAGATCCCCTTGCTCACGGCCCAGACCCTCGAAAAGAAGGGGGGAATGAGCGCCCCCACGGCCCAGAAGACCATCGCCTTTTGGGCGGAGGCCGGCGTGCTCCGCGAGATCACGGGCTACCGCCGCGGCCGCGTCTACCTGGCCCAGGACCTCTTCGACCTGGCCACGGAGGACTGGACCGATCCCTTCGCAAAGGCCGACGCGTCCTGAACGTGGATCGGGGCGGCTTTCCTGGGGCGATGCGCGAGGACTTCAGGGTCTGAATTCCAGCATCACGCCTTCCCCCCGAACGGTGTGGATCAACCGGGACTCGAAGGGATCGTCCAGCTTCTTGCGCAGCCGCTTGATCTGGACGTCCACGGAATTGACGTCACTGATCCCGTTGGCCCCCCATACCATCCGGGCGATGGTCTCCCGGTCCACCACCCGCCCATGGTGCTGCAGGAGGAGGACGGCCAGGGCGTATTCCCGGGAGCTGAGCTCGAGCCTCTGTCCCGCCCTCTCCATCCGGTGCCGCGCAGGATCCCATTCCAGGTCCCCTACCACGACGCGGTTCGGG
>CAYSXG010000651.1:0-2113 GCA_964434895.1 uncultured Solibacteraceae bacterium
CCGGGTGGCCACGCTCGACATCACCGAGGTGGTGGGCATCGAGGCCCGGGGGTTCATCCTGGGAGGGGCCCTGGCTGCCACGCTGCGTCGAGGATTCATCCCGGTGCGCAAGCCCGGGAAGCTCCCCCGCAAGACCCTCCGCGAGGCCTACGGGCTCGAGTACGGCGACGACGCCCTGGAGGTCCACGTGGACGCCCTGGTGCGGAACGCCAGGGTGCTCGTGGTCGATGACCTGCTGGCGACCGGAGGGACCGCCCAGGCGACGGAGAAGCCTTCCCTCAGGGCCTCGTGAAAAACCGAAGCCAGGGGCAGTACCAGGAAGAGTCCCAGCCAACCCAGGGCAGCGAGGATCAGCAGGACCCGCGCCCAGCGGGGCTCCGCGGAGGTCGGCTCAGGCATGGCGGGCCCTCCGGCTCGCCCGGCGCCGGAGGGCGTTGATGGGGAGCAGCAGGGCGAAGGAGGCCGCCAGCATCACCACCGCGAGGGCCGAAGCCCCCTGGAAGTCGTACTGCTCCAGCCTGGTCATGATGAGCAGAGGCGTGATCTCGGTCCGGAAGGGCAGGTTGCCGCTGATGAAGACCACCGAGCCGTACTCCCCGAGACCCCGGGCGAAGGCCAGGGCGAAGCCCGAAAAAAGGGCCGGCCCCAGCTGGGGCAGCAGCACCCGCCGCAGGATCTGGAGACGCCCGGCCCCCAGGCAGGCGGCGGCCTCCTCGTCCTGGGGGTCCAGCCCTTCCAGCACGGGCTGGACGCTCCTCACCACGAAGGGCAGCCCCACGAAGGCCAGGGCCAGCCCCACCCCCAGGGGCGTGTAGGCCACCTTCAGCGGCAGCCGTCGACCCACCCAGCCCCCGGGCCCGTAGAGCTGGGCGAGGGCGAGGCCCGCCACCGCCGTGGGGAGGGCGAAGGGAAGATCCACCAGGGCGTCCGCCACCCGGCGACCGGGGAAGCGGTAGCGCGTGAGCACCCAGGCCACCAGGAGCCCCGCCCCCAGATTGAGCGTCGCGGCCCCCAGGGAGGCCAGAAAGCTCAGACGAAGGGAGGCCAGCACCCTCGGATCCGTCACCGCGGCCCGCAAGGCGGTCGTGGATCCGCCCGCGGCGCGGGCCCCCAGGGCCGCCAGGGGCAGGAGCACCCCGACTCCGAGGCCGGCCAGGGTGCAGCCCAGGCTCAGGCCGAAACCCGGCAAGGGGCGGCGACGGGGAGGGTGGCCAGTGGACACGGGACCTCAGCGGGGGGGAAGGATCTGGTCGAAGAGGCCGCCGTCCCGGAAATGGACCGCGTGGGCGCGCTTCCAGCCACCGAAGACCTCGTCGACGGTGAAGAGGCGGACTTCGGGAAAGGGACGGCCTGCGGCGGCCAGGGCCCCTTCCCGTCGGGGGCGGAAGTGGTGGCGGGCGGCGAGGGCCTGGCCCGCCTCCGTGTAGAGGTAGTCCAGGTAGGCTCGGGCCAGGACCTCCGTGCCCTTGCGGCGCACCACCGCGTCCACCCAGGCCACGGGCGGTTCCGCCAGGATGCTGGAGCTCGGCGTCACGAGTTCGAAGCGATCCCCGGCCCGATCCAGGACCCGAAGGGCCTCGCTTTCCCAGGTCACCAGCACGTCCCCGAGGCCCCGCTCCACGAAGGTGGTGGTGGAGCCCCGAGCCCCGGCGTCCAGGACCGGCGCGCGGCCATAGAGAGCCGCCACGAAGTCCCGGGCCTCGGCCTCGCTCCCCCTCCGGCGCAGGGCCTGCCCGTAGGCCGCCAGGTAATTCCAGCGCGCCCCCCCGCTGGTCTTGGGATTGGGCAGGATCACCTGCACCCCGGGCCGGACCAGGTCCGGCCAGTCCCGGATGGCCTTGGGATTGCCGCGGCGCACCAGGAAGAGGACGGTGGAGGTGAAGGGGGCGCTGTGGTGGGGCAGGCGCCCCTGCCACTCGGCGGGGACGTTGGCGAACAGCGGATGGGGGTCGTGGAGGGCGTCCGGGCTGCCGGTGAAGTGTACCGGCCCGCATCCGTATTGCCGGTGCAGGGCCGCCAGCGCGTCCGCGGTCGCCGCTCGAGGAGCCGACGCTTTGCTTGTGCTCATCGTCCTGCCTTCTCTCGATGCGCCTGCGCCTGGATCGAGCCGCTA
>CAYSXG010000652.1:0-2098 GCA_964434895.1 uncultured Solibacteraceae bacterium
GAGCCGGACGCATGGGGCGCCATGCAGGACGGCCTCGGCAGCGCCTTCCTCGAGCCTTGGGACCGGGAGAACGGCACCGGCCATCTGAAATCTGCCGCCACGGCCTTCCCCGGGGCCCCGGGGTAGGGGGAGCGGCCGCCGGCATAGGCCTGAAGGAAGGGGGCCTCTCGGTCCGTGGCGTTCATGAGGCCCAGGCCCAGGCTCCAGTCCCCTTCCTTCCAGTCCAGGAAGAGGTTCACCAGGGTGTCGGAGGCGAATTCCCGGGGGGCGTCCTCGCCGTAGACGTACCCGGTGCGCGGGCCCAGCAGGATGAGGGAGGGGTCGAAGCTGAGGCCGTGGCCCAGGCGCAGGCTGGCCAGGAGGGTGGCCTTGGTGCGGGGGAGGCCCAGGGTGGACCTGTCCTGCCCGGGGACGGCGTAGTCCGGCACCTCGTTGCCGGAGGCCTGGGCATAGGAGTAGGTGCCGTGGACGAAGCCCCAGTCCCCTCGCATCTGCAGGTCCGCCTCGAGGCCCCGGCTGCCGGTCCGGGGGAAGTTGGCGTAGGTCTCGTTGGCGGAGCCGTCCGGGCGGGTGCCCAGGAACTGGTAGATGATGGGCTCCCGGATGGCGATGTCGAAGGCGTTGAAGGACAGGTAGATCCCGCCCGGGAGCTGGACGCCGTATTCGGCCTCGATGGAGGTGGTCTTTTCGGGCTTGATGTCCTTGTTCAGTTCGATGTTCTCGATGACCGGGGCCCGGAAGGCCTTGGATACGAGCAGCTTGAAGTGGCTATGGGCCCAGGCCTTGGTGAAGGCCACCCGGGGTACGAAGCTGGTGCCGAACTGGCTGTTGTCGTCCAGGCGGGCCCCGAGGGTGATGTTCACCAGCGGATTGGACCAGAGCCCCTGGGCGTAGTAGGCCTTGTTGGTGTAGGAGACCCGCGTGCCCCCGTCGTGCCAGGGCCGGGCGGAGGGCGTCCGGCCCACGTCCTCGCTGGACTCGAAGCCCGCCACCACGTTGAGGGCCGAGGTCGGGTCCCAGGCGGCCTGGAGGCCGGCGGTGTCCCGGCTCACCCGGCGTTCGTCCGTGGCGCGGATGTCCTGGTAGGACCAAGGCCGCTGCTCCTTGTGCGTATAGCGGGGCGTGAGGGTGAGGGCGTCGGAGAGCTTCCAGGCGTAGCTGGCGTCGGCGTAGGTGCCGTGGAAACCGAGGATGCTGGGGTTCTCCGGTCGGAAGTCCGTGAAGTCCGTGAGCTCGTAGCGGTCGTCCAGGAAGCGCAGATGCAGGCCCCCCGCCTCCAGTCCCACGTTCAGGAGGCCCGGGTCCAGGCGGCTGCGGTCCCGGAGGCTGGCGGTGCCGTTGGAATCCGTGTAGTCCCTTTCGCTGCGGTTGCCCCGGCCCCCGAAGTAGGAGGCGCTGACCTTCACGTCGTTCCAGGCCTCCCCCCAGGCCACCTGGTAGGCCCGTTGGACGAAGCTGTCGGCGGTCCTCCCGTAGCCGACCCGGCCGGAGAGGCCCCGGAGATCGGCGCCGTCCCGGGTGATGACGTTGATGACCGCCAGTTCGGCGAAGCCCCCGTACATGGCGCTGCCGGGGCCCCGGATGATCTCCACCTGCTTGATCTGGTCCACGGGGAAGTGGTTGCCGAACTGGAGGGTGGCGTAGCGCAGCTCGTTCATCTCCTGGCCGTCCACCAGCAGGAGCACCTTCCCTTCGTGGGCCCAGTTGCCGCGGATGCCTAGGGAGACGACCCCCTGCACGTCCGTGGCGAAGTTGAAGCCCGGCACGAGGCGCAGCAGGTCCAGGAGGTCCCGGGCCCCGCTGGCCAGGATCTCCTCCCGCCGAAGGAGGGTGACGATGCCCGGGCTTTCGCGGGTGGTGAGGGCCTTCTTGCTGGCCACGGTGACGGGGGTGTTCAGCAGGGCCATGAGCTCGTCCGCAGAGGTGTCCGGGGCCTGGGCGCCGAGCAGGGCGGGAAGGGCGGCCAAGAGCCAGGAGCGGGCATCCATGGAGCCTCCGGGAAGGTAGAAGACCCATCGGCAGGGCGCCCCGCCGTGGAAAGATTTGGCCGATGCCCCCCGCCTTCGCGCTCGGACCTCCGACCGTGTGCCTGTTCGGC
>CAYSXG010000653.1:0-2092 GCA_964434895.1 uncultured Solibacteraceae bacterium
TTGGTGCTGATGCTGACGGTGCCGGAGTACTGGGAGTTGCCCGTGCCGGTGGCGGCGCTGGTCTCCAGGCTCGGCCAGCTCTTGATGACGGCGCCGGTGTTGGCATCGATCAGGTAGTCCCAGGAGGCGGTCTCGCCAGGGTTCCGCAGATCCGTGCGGACGTGGTAGGCCAGCTTCGCGTTGCTCGTCTGCTGCTCGAAGTCGTCGCTGTTGGAGGGGGTCTCCACGCCGGCCTTGGCCACGTGGGCCTTCTCGGAGTAGACCACCAGCTCCGCGCTGGGGACGCGGGCGTAGGCGCCCCGGGGCCGCAGGGCCTCGTGGGCCGAGGCCAGGGCCTCGGAAGCCGTCAGGCCCGGGGTGACGTTGAGTTCGAGGTCGCGCACCAGGGCGTCGGTGGTGGTCAGGTGGCGGCCCGCCGCGTCCACGTGGGCGACGGCGTCCCCTTCCCAGACCTTGACGCCCTGGTAGTGCTGCTGGAAGTGGACGTGGCTGATGCCCAGCTCGTCCGTGTGCACCAGGGTCTGCTTGAAGGTGTGCCGGGAATCCAGGCCCATCGCGGTACGCTGGGCGTGCAGGTGGGCGTTGGCGGCCGCGGCGCGGGCGCCTTCCTGGGCGCGAAGCTGGTCCACCTGCAGCGAGGGCAGGCGGTCCAGCCCGCGGTCGCCGGCGAAGACGGGGGCGCCGGAGGCCAGCGCGACGGCGAGAAGGGAAAGGGACAAACGACCTTTCATGGTTGCCATGGAGCAACTCCTTTCAAGGGGGGAAGACGAGGCCCCTCCAGGACTCCAGCGCCGGCGAAGGGCGGAGGGGGCCGAGGGGCGTCGGGATCGGGAGGGACCGGGTTCGGGGTCCAGGGGAATGACGATGCGAGCAGCCGCCCCCTTCGTAGAAGGCGGCGGATCGTGATTACAGAACTTGCTTGTGAAAGCCGAATGGAATCGGTGATGGAAAGAGCGGGGGTGGGCCTAACGATTTCAACCCTCCCACCCAGGGGGAAGTTAAGATTGGTTAAATCAGTTGAAAATAATTTCCATATTGCGTAGGTCATTATTTATTAAGATAGGATTTATGAAAAAAAAGATAATCATCGTCGAAAATTTAAAAGAGCTGTAATTTTTTTTCCAACTTCCCTGGCCAAACGGGCTCGAGCGTTCTCGCGGTGGCGGGGCGCCATGCCCGCCAAAGGGAAGGCCACGCCTGGATTTTTATGGAAAATTGACGCCTTCGAGCCTGCGCCTTCGCGTCTGATTTGGGATCCGCCCTTTTCAGACTGCGAGGCGTCTTCGTGCAGCGGCTTTCCCTTCCCCCCACCGATCGGATCCGGGTCCAGTTGCAGAAGACGCTGCGCGAGGCCGTGACCGAGGGCCGTACCTTCGGGGTCTATCGCCGCTACCCGCCGGCGGTATGGGAGGAGCTGGTCCGGGCGCTGGCGGAGGATCCGACCTTCGGGCCCTCGGGCCAGGTGGATGGGGCCTCGGCGGTGGGGGCCCTCCTCTCCCCGGAGCTCCGGAACCGGGGCCTGTGGGGAGGGGCGGCCCGGGCCTGGATCAAGGACATCGTCCGGCTCTGCGGGAGCGTCTCCGAAGTGCTCGAGATCCCCCGCCTCCACCTAGCCGCGGGCTCGGCGGCGCAGGTGGCGCCGGAATGGGCCCGAGGGGGGTCCCGGGAATGCCTGCGCGTCATCTGTCCCTACACTGGGGGCGGGATCGAACTCCTGGTGGGAAGCGAGGGACCCATCCGCAGGGTCCTTCACTGCCCGCCGGCCTGGGTCATCGCCGAGTGTGGGGCGCGGTTCCGTCAGCACGCCTCCGAAGGGGCTCGCAAGCACCTCGCGGTGATCGTCACGGCGCGTCTGTAAGAGGGTTAGGCTGGGTGAGGCCCCGTGGCTGCCCGCACAACCCCCAACGGAGATCTCCGCATGCGCCCCCTTCTTCCCTTGATGACCTTCCTGTTGTGCGAATCCGATTCGGGCACGCCCGGGGATGCCGTCGAGCACCTGTTTGTGGCCTTGTGCATGTGCGTCGGGATGCGTGATGTTGGTCGTCGAGCGGCCGAGAAGTTCCGCGCGCGAATAGCCGAGGATTGCGCAGAC
>CAYSXG010000654.1:0-2080 GCA_964434895.1 uncultured Solibacteraceae bacterium
GCCGAAATGCTCGGCGAAGTTCTGGTCCTCGGCGGAGATCACCGCCGCGCCCATGCATGGCGCGATTTCGCCAAGCGGAACCCAGGTGTGCTGGGAACGGTAAGGCCCTGGCTCGTACCAGGACTGGATGCGGCGCTCCACCATCACGCCCGAGAAGGGCACGGGCACGAAGCGGAAGAGCAGCACCAGGAGCAGGCTCCCTGCCTTGAAGATCCCGCAGGCCCACGCGAGGCGGCGAAGCAGGCGCCGGCCCCAGCCTTTCTTCAGGCCCATCAGAGCTCCCGTTCCATGATGAGGTCCGTCATATCGTCCGTGCCCACCAGGAAGCGATGGGAGCCCACGCCGTGGAAGCCCCACTTTCCGTAGAAGGCGATGGCCCGCGGGTTGCGTTCCCAGACGCCCAACCATAGGGTGCGCCCGCCCTTCATCACGGCGAGGTCCACGCAGGCCTGCATGAGGGCCGGGCCCAGGCCCCTGCCCTGGTAGGCCTCCAGCGCGTAGATGCGCTCCAGCTCCACCACCGGGTCCGGGCCCGTGACGCAAGGTTCCCGGCTGCCCCAGCGCTGCAGGGCGTAACCGACCGCCTCTCCACCCTGCTCGGCGATGAACCAGTCCCGGCCGGGATCCCTCAGCTCGGCCTCGATCTTGGCCAGGTTGTAGGCGCCGTCCGTGAAGGCTTTCAGGTTCTCGGGGCTGTGGTGCTCCCGGAAGGTTTCCGAGAAGGTGCGCACGGCCAGCCTGGAAAGCCTTTCCGCATCGGCCGGGACGGCAGCGCGCAAGGCAAACTCAATCGAATCCATAATTTCATCCTAATCGGCTCCCCGGGGTGGACGGGGGGACCCCTGCGACTATGCTAGGTCCGTCGCCCGTGTGACTTTTGTGTAACGTCCATGCCCCTGCCCTTTTGGATACCCGCGCTATGGATCGGCGCCACCCTGGCCCTGGTGCCCCACCAGCCCTGGGTGACCCTGCTCGGATATCACGCCCTTTGCCTCTTCGGAGCGAAGGGCACGCCGCTGCGCTGGGGGCGCGTGCCGCGCTTGGCCTGGCTGCCTCTGGCGGGGGCTGCGTTGGCGGCGCTCTGGATCCTGAGGTTGCCCCCGCAGGCCCATGGCCTGCCCACGGCGGGCGCCCAGGCCTTCCTCGCCTACTGGCCTGGCGGCCTGCCCTCCTACGCGGCCTACACCCTGACGGTGAACAGCCTCTGCGAGGAGTGGTTCTGGCGCGGCGCCATGCCCCTGAGCCACCCCCGCTGGCAGGACGGGCAGCAGGGGGCGGCTTTCGGCCTCCATCACTTCGTCGCCAATGGCCTCGTCTTCGGATGGGCCCTGGCCCCTGCGGCATTCCTCTACACCGCGCTCATGGGCTTGCTGGGCGTGAAGGTGGCCCGCCGCTGCGGCGGTGTCGGCCTCACCATGCTGGCGCACACGATGTTGAACGCGATCAGCTTCGCCTGGTTGGCCACGCGGCTCTGATCAGCCCGCGGCGTTGCGGAGATACTGCGCGTAGAAACGGATGGCGTTGAGGTGGTCCTCGACGCGGATGCGTTCGTCGGGGCCGTGGAAGCGCCCCAGGTCCTCTGCTCCCGCGGGGACGGGCAGGAAACGGTAGATGCGCGTCGTGAGGCCGCGGTAGCGGGCTGAGTCCGTGCCGCCCAGGACCAGGGCGGGCGCCACCAGGGCGCGGGGGAAGACCTGGCGCACCGTGCGGGCCAAGGCCTGGTAATCCTGATCCTCGGAACTGGTCACCGCGGAGGGCTCCAGGGCGGTCTCGAGGAGGGGCACCACCTTCACGCGGGGGTCCTGCACATTCAGCCGCAGGCCCTCCAAGATCTGCGCCACGCTTTCGCCGGGCAGGATGCGGAGGTTCACGGTGGCGGAGGCGCGGGTGGGCAGCACGTTCTCCTTGGAGCTGCCCTCCAGCTGGGTGAGGGCCATGGTGCTCCGCTGCAGCGCATCGGCGGCGGGGGAGCCGGCCAGCTGGCGCCGGATGAGGGGGTCGAAGAGCCAGCGGTTGGCGAAGGCCAGCCTGGAGGCGGCGCCCATCTCCGGAGCCAGCGCGGAGAACATGCGGTCGGTGG
>CAYSXG010000655.1:0-2079 GCA_964434895.1 uncultured Solibacteraceae bacterium
GGCCTCGTAGCCGGTGCCCGCGTAGGCGAGGTTGCCGTCCCGATCCACGATGAACACCGCCGGCAGGGCGGGGATCGCCGGCGCCAGCACGGAGGGCCCCTGGGCGCCGATGCCGGGGAGGTGGATCTGGGTCTTTTCGAAGAAGGCGGCGTTCTTCCGGATGAACGGCGTCACCTTGCCCCAGCGTTCCGGGTCGAAATTGACGGGCAGGACGGAGAAGCCGAAGGCCTCGCCCTTGGGCTGCAGCTCCGCCATCTCCCTCAGCTGCCGGCAGGAGGCGTCGCAGGCGGTGGTCCAGAACCCGATCACCACGACCCTGCCCTTCAGGCTCCCCACAGTGAGGCTCTTCCCGGACTTGTCGGTGGCGCCGAAGGCCGCGACCGAGGGACGCTGGCCCATGGGGAGGAAGCGCGGCTTGCCCGCCTCCAGCACCTGGTAGGCGTTGTTGCTCGCGGGGGCGCTGGCGCCGGAATCCCGCAGCTGCGAGCCCGCCGCGACGCGGTCGCCGCCTCCCTGCACCACCGTGTACCCGGCCTTGGAGCTCTCCTGGCCTCCGGGATGCACCGTCGGGTCCTCCTCGTCGATGCGCGGGCAGCTGGGCTGTCCGGGGGCGGTGGGGAGGTACTTCTCCTGCCCCTGGAGGGCCGGGGAAAGGCGCAGCAGCGCGGCGCAGACCCAGGCGAAGTGGACTGGACGAAGGGAGGCCATGGGCATGGGTCTTCCGGAAGGCGGGGTGGGGACGGTCCGTCAGTTGGCGGCGGGCTTCTTCTCGACCAGGACCTTCTTCAGATTTTCGACCAAGACATTGGATTCGTAGCCGGTGCCCGCGTAGGCCAGGTTGCCGTCCCGGTCCACGATGAACACCGCGGGCAGCGCGGGAATCACCTTCGCCAGCACCGCGGGGCCCTGGGCGCCGATGCCCGGGAGGAAGATCTGGGTCTTCTCGAAGAACTTCGGGTTCTTCTGGATGAAGGGCATCACCTTCTGCCAGCGCTCGGGGTCGAAGTTGACGGGCAGGACGTTGAAGCCGAACTTCTCGCCCTTGGGCTGGAGATCGGCCATCTCCATCAGCTCGCGGCAGGAGGCGTCACAGGCCGTGGTCCAGAAGCCGATGATGACCACCCGCCCCTTCAGGTCCGCGATGGTGGTGATCTTGCCGGCCTTGTCCGCCACGCCGAAGGCGGCCACCGAGGGACGCTGCCCCATGGGGATGAAGCGGGGCTTGCCGACCTCCGTGAGGGTGAAGCGGTTGTTGCCGGACTCCGGGATCGGCGTCCCTTCGCGGAGCTGCCCGCCCGGCGCCGGCGGAGGCGCATCGCCCGGGGTGCCCATGGACAGCTTGGGGGAGTTGCCCCGGTTATCCGCGATGCTGCCGGGATGGACGGTGGAATCCTCCTCCGTGATGCGGGGGCAGCTGGGCTGGCCGGGGGAAGTCACCATGTACTTGTCCTGGGCCAGGAGGGCCGAGGAGAGAAGGAAAAGGGCCGCTGCGCGAGTCATGGGGGGTCCGTCAGAAAGGGTGGCCAAAGGTGGTCGGGAAGTCGGAGCCCAGCATAGTCCGAATTGCCCTTGCCCCGCGACCCTCGCCGCGGCATCCTTGCTAGCGCTTCTATCCTTCTCAGCCGATGTCCCCATCCGCCACATGGCCAGCTTGTCTTGGACAAGTTGACCGTGCGGACCGTCGACGTTTTTTCAGCCTTTTCCTCGCCGAGCACCCTTGAACGCCACCCCTCCTCAGCGACCTTCGACCCCCCTGGAGCACCCGGGGTTGAGCGTGAATCCCATCACGGGCGCCTCGGCCAGGCCCGCGCGCGGGCTTCCCTCGCTGTTGACGGGCTGCGCCTATGCCCTGCTCGGCGGCGGGCTCTGGTGGCTGGCCCATTACGGCGCCACCCTGGCCTCCCATCCGGCGGTCGAGCAGGCCAAGACCGTGACCCTGATCTTCGATGACATGAAGGGCGACACCCCGGACGCCGGCGGCGGCAAGGGGGGCACCGGAACCATCGATCCCGCGCTGAAGGCGGAGGTGGAGAAGGAGGAGACCCTCTCTCCTGAGAGCCTCGAGAAGATCCCCAACGT
>CAYSXG010000656.1:0-2077 GCA_964434895.1 uncultured Solibacteraceae bacterium
AGGGGGGCGTGCCCATGGGCACGCCCCGGCCCCGCAGGCCCTCGGGACGGCCCAGGCCGAAGTCCGAAAGGAGGGGTCTCAGCTCCCCCCGGTCGTCCCGCCACAGGAGCAGGTTGCCAGGTTTGAGGTCCAGGTGGACCAGGCCTTGGACGTGGGCGGCGTGGGCCCCCAGGGCCGCGTCGCGCACGAAGGCCACGGCCTCCCGGGGACGGAGGGGGGCCGTGGCGGCCAGGGTACCTCCCTCCGCCAGCTGGAGGACGATGAGGGCCTCGCCCCCGGACTCCCAGACGTCGTAGACCTTGCAGACGAAGGGATGGTCCACCCGGGCCTGGGCCTTGGCCTCGGCCAGGAGGCGCTGGCGGTGGTGGCCATGGACGGACTTGAGGCGCTTGAGGGCTACGGGGCGCTGGAGGCGGGTATCGAAGGCCCTATAGACCCGGGCGGTGGCCCCTTCGCCCAGGAGGGCGAGGCCCTGGAAGCGGGAGGCCAGGGCGGGATCCTCCTCGGGGATCGGCGCCGGGAGCGAGGCGTCGGGCGTGGGGGCCTGGATGGCCTCCCAGGCCAGGGACTGGAGCTGTTCCTCCGCCAGGCTGCCGCGGGAGAGGAGGTGGTCCAGGCGGGGACCCCAGGCGGAGGCCGCCTCGAGGGCCTCCGGGGAAAGCCAGTCCCGATTCCCCAGGGCCTCCGAGGCGCCGGCCTCCAACAACCCCCGCTCCTCCGCCAATTCGAGGATCCGGGATTCGAGATCCATGGACCACATGGGGCAGGGCCCTCCTTCCCCCATCCTGCCAGGATTCCCTCTCGGCTATGCTCCCCCCATGCGTCTGCGCCAGCCGATCCTGAGTCTGGAAGGGGACCCCGCGAGCCCCGTCTCCACGCGGGTGGAGGGCACCCTGCTGGAGGCCATCCGCAGCGGCCGGCTGAGGCCGGGCCAGGCCCTGCCGGGCACGCGGGCCCTGTCCGAGATGCTGGGAGTGAACCGCAAGACGGTGATCGCCGTGCTGGAGACGCTGGAGATCCAGGGGTGGCTCCGCACCGAGCCCAACCGGGGCACCTTCGTGGAGCAGGCCGCGCCGACGCCTCCGGGCCCTTCCGGAAAAGGACCCGAGGCCCTGGCCTTCGATCTCCCCAGCCGCCTATCGCCCCTGTCCTCCGTGGACGAGGCGCGCATGGTGCTCTCCGATGGGCAGCCCGACGCGCGCCTCTTCCCCGCCCAGGCCCTCGCCCGGGCCTACCAGCGGGCCCTCCAGCGCCATGGGGACCGCCTGCTGCAGCAAGGGGAGCCCATGGGGAACGCGCTGCTCCGCGAAGCCATGGTGGCCTGGCTGGGCCTGCGGCGGGGCATGGCCGTTTCGCCCGCCCAGGTCCTGGTGACCCGGGGCACCCGCAGCAGCCTCATCCTGCTGGCCCTCGGCCTGCTCAAGGACGGCGACGGGGTGGCCGTGGAGGAACCGGGGAGCCGCGGGGTGTGGGAGGTGCTGCTCCAGGCCCGGAAGGCCCGCCTCCACCCCGTCCCCGTGGACGCGGGGGGCCTCTGCGTCTCGGCCCTGGCGGAACTCCTCGACCGGGAGAAGATCCGCTTCCTCCTGGTCACGCCCCAGCGCCACTACCCCACCACCGCCTCCATGGGGGAGGCCCGGCGGAAGGCCCTGCTGGAGCTGGCCTCGGCCCATCGCCTGGCCATCGTGGAGGACGACTACGATACGGAATTCGTGTACGAGGGCGCGCCGACCCTGCCCCTGGCCCACGAGGACCGGGCCGGCCAGGTGGTGTACCTGTCCTCCTTCAGCCGCAGCGTGGCGCCGGGACTGCGTCTGGGGATCATGGTGGGCCCCGAGGCCCTCATGGCCCGGCTGGCTCGGCTCCAGCAAAGCCTGGACTGGCAGGGGGACCGGGCCCTGGAATGGGCCCTGGGGGACCCCATGCCGGAACGGGACCTGGAACCCCACCTCCACCGGGCCCGCCGGATCCACCCAGGGCTGCCGGAACAAGCCCCAGAAGCCCCTCGGGGCCCCCTCCGGGGGCGCCTGCAAGTAAGGCTCATCGATCTGCACAATGTCGGCTCCCGCCGCAAACA
>CAYSXG010000657.1:0-2060 GCA_964434895.1 uncultured Solibacteraceae bacterium
GCGAGGCATCTCCGCTCCCTCCGGACGAGGCCGGGCGAGGCCCTGGAAGTGCTGCTGCCCTCCGGGCCCTGGAGGGCCGACCTCGCGGAGCTGGGCCGGGACCGGGCCCTGGTGCGCCTGGTGGCGGCCCTGCAGGAGGACCGGGAGCCCCCCATCCCCATCCTGGCCTGCCTCCCCCTCACGGCCCAGCTCACCCTTTGGGATGAATGGCTGGCGCCGGTGGTGGAGCTGGGCGTTTCGGAGATCCTTCCGGTGGTCTACGCGCGCAGCGAATACGATGCCCGCCGGACCGCCGCCCGGATGGAGCGGTGGGAGCGCCTCGTCCGTTCCGCCTGCGAGCAGAGCCATCGCGGTCGCGTCCCGATGCTGCGGGATCCCTTGCCCTTCCGCGCCCTCCAGGAGCTGGAGGTTCCTCAAAAATGGGTGGCCTACGAGCTGCGCACCGGGGAGGCGAACCCCTCCCTCCGCCGGGAGCCCCTCGCCTTCACCTGCGGGCCCGAGGGGGGCATCACGGACGAGGAGTACGAGGCCCTTCGGGGTTCGGGGTGGAAGCCCCTGAGCCTGGGGCGGAGCATCCTGCGGGCCGTCACCTGCCCGGTGGCCCTGCTGGGGGCCGTCCAGTTCCAGCTGGAAATCCCTTCTGGCGATTGATGCCGATAATGAGGACCAGGGACCCGCTGATGGCGAGGGAGAAGGCGAAGAAGGCGAATTCGGGCCAGATTCCGCAAACCGCCCCGGAGGCCCCCAACAGCGCGGCCACCCACCAGAGGGAGGTGAAGAGGGCCGAGGCGGAAAAGGCGGCGAGGGCGGCGCCGAGGAGGGAGTCGTACATGAGCATGGCCGGGGCCCCGAGGCCCGCCCGCAGGCCCAGGCCCCGGGCCAGGGTGATGCTCGAGACCATGACCAGTAGGCCGTAGGTCGTGCGGCGGTTCACGGCGCTGCTCAGCAGGTGGCGGCGCAGGCCCAGGACCAGGGAGGCCATCAGGACGAGGGGGACGAAGGAGACCTGGAAGAGCTCCCGGGGCGGGGGGCAGAAGCGCGGGCCCTTCCACAGGGCCGGGAGGGCCAGGGCCGTCGCCACCACCGTGGCCCCCCCGAGGGCGAGGGTCCGGTGCCTCGAGGAGACCCGGGGGTCCAGGTCCCGGGCCAGCCTTTCCAGCTCCGCGGCCCGGCCCCGCCGGAGGGCGAGGAGCCCCTCCAGCTCCTCCGTGGCGTGGAGGGCGTCGGGATTCTGGTCCCATTCCCGGAGGGCCTGGGAGAGGGCGAAGCGGACCTCCGTGACGAGCTGATCGATCTCTTGATGGGCCCGCTCGGGCTCGAGGGGGGAGGGGTCCTGGACGAGCTCCCGCAGGGCTGCCAGGCGGGGCAGGGCCGAAGCCGCGAGGCCCAGGGAGCTCTTGTGGCGGAGGTAGCCGGCGACGGCGCCGCGGAATTCCGCGGCGCTGGCGGGGCGCTGGTCTGGATGGCGGGAGGTGGCGCGGTTGGCCAAGGACCCCAGCCCCTCGGGGACCGAGGCCGGGTAGGGAAAGGGATGGGAGGCGATGGCGCTCCTCATCACCCCTTCCAGGGTGGGGGCCTGGTGGCGGCGATGGCCCGTCAGGATCTCGTGCGGGGTGGCCCCCAGGAGGTGGACGTCCGGGCGGGCGTCCAGGGCGCCCCCCAGGGCGATTTCCGGCGCCATGTATCCGGGAGTCCCGCAGACCTGGGCCGCGGCGCCGGCGGCCGTGCGATGGGCGAGCCCCCAGTCGGCGAGGTAGACGTCGCCGAACTGGCCGATGAGGACGTTCTGGGGCTTGATGTCCCGATGCACGATGCCCCGGCTATGGGCGAAATGGGCGGCATTGCAGACCTGCATGAGGATTTCGAGGTGGCCTTCCAGTCGGTCCCGGGGCTCCCCGCCCCAGCCCTCCCAGGAGGGGTGGCGGGGGTCCCGGAGCAGCTCCTGCCAGGTCACCCCGTCCACGCGCTTCATCACCAGCACCGGGAGGCCGTCGTCGTGGACCCCGAGGGCGTGTACGGGAACGATGCCGGGGTGTTCGAGGAAGCCCGTGACCGCCCCC
>CAYSXG010000658.1:0-2055 GCA_964434895.1 uncultured Solibacteraceae bacterium
CTCGCGGATCATCGACAAACCGCGGGGTCCGTCGCCCAGATGGAGGTGCAGGATGCCCGCCTTGCCCGTCAGGAGGCCCCCCACGTGGGCCTCAGAGGCCGCGCGCAGCAGCTCGTCCAAGGTGGGCTGGCTGGAGCGATGGTCCGAGAGGGCCAGCTCCCCCACGCCCACGATGCAGTCCACGAAGGCCATGTCGTCCCGCACGCTGCCCGTGAGGGTCATGAGCGGCAGGTGGTAGCCGCCGGTCCAGGCGAAGGCGCTGAGCCCCTCGTTGCGGAGGCCGTGGGCCGTGGCCACCAGGTCCCGCGTGGTGCGGGTGGTGTCGTCCGTGCCCAGGAGGCCCACCACCGTCGTGATGCCCGCCAAGGTGAAGCGGCTCAGGGGCAGCCGCGGCACCCGCGTGTGGGCGCCGGCCTCGCCGCCGCCGCCCGTGAGATGGGCGTGGAGGTCCACCAGGCCCGGGATCAGGGGCCGCCCCCCCAGATCCACCTCCTCGACCAGTAGGGAGGCCGGAAGCGCGGGGACGCCCTCGCCGATCCAGAGGATCCTGCCTCCGCCGACGAGGAGATGGCGCAGGCCCAGGCGTTCCGGCGCGAAGAGCTCCGCGTTGCGGAGCAGGATCAACGGGGCTGGGATCGCGGGATCGGGCACTCCTCAGTGTATCGGCCCGGCGCGGCTTGGGGACAATGGGGCATGCGCCGGCTCATCGCGCCCTGCAGCTTCAAGTTCCGCGAGAAGGCCTCGATCTTCCTGACGGAGCTGCATCCGGCCCCGGACGCGGAGGCCCGCGCGGGCGCGCTGGCGGCGCTGCGGAGGCGGGATCACGACGCGACCCACCATTGCTCCGCCTGGCGGGAGGGCGTGCCCATCGCCGCCTGGGGCGCCGACGACGATGGCGAGCCCTCGGGCACCGCGGGCGGGCCCATGCTGCGGGTGCTGGAGGGCGCGGGCGCGACGGACCTCATCGCCGTCTGCATCCGCTGGTACGGCGGCACCAAGCTGGGCAGCGGCGGCCTGGTGCGGGCCTACACGGAGGGTGTCCAGGGCGCCCTCGCGGAGGCCGACGCCCAAGCCTTGTGGGAGGAGGTGCGGGCCCTGCGCCGCGGCGCCATCCTCGTGGGCCCGAGCCAGGCCCACCTGCCCTTCTCCCTCTTCGGCGCCTTCCCGGACCTGAAGGTCCTGGACCAGGGCTTCCAGGACGGCCTCGCCTCCGTGCGCTTCGAGCTGCCTATGGGCCAGGAGGCGGGCTTGGAGCGGCAGTGGCGGGAGCGGTCCCGGGGCGGCGGGATCCAGTGGGAATGAGTTGGCAGCGCAGTCCCGGGACGGGATCATCGATCAAGCATCCCAGGTGGCCCATGAACGACACGCCCAAGAAGCCTCGATCCGCCGCGGCCCTCTCCGCCGGGATCCTGCTGATCTTCTTCGGGCTGGTCTTCCTCCTGGGCCGCCTCGGCGTGATCGACGCCCGCTCGGTCTGGCGCCAGTGGCCCCTCATCGTGCTGGCGGTGGGGGTGCTGCACCTCTGGCGCACGGACTGGCTGGACCTCGGCGGCCACGCCATGGTCGCCACGGGCTTCGCCTTCGAGCTGGGGCAGCTCACAGGCAAGGACTTCAAGGTGCTCTGGCCCGTCGTGATCATCTGGCTGGGGCTCGTCTTCGTGGGCCGCGCCCTCAAAGGCCGGGACGCGAATTGAGGGCTTTCACCGGCATGAAGGGGACATTCGCCGGTTGAGCCCCGTCTCCGGGATCGAAGCTCCGTAGCTTAGGTCCAGGAGGTGGAGCGATGTTCCCGTGGTTCACGCAAATCCCCCTTTGGGCCCTGCTCCTCAGCGGCACCCCGACCCTTCTCATGACCGGCGCCCTCCGCGCCCGAGGCCGACACTCATGAATGCCGACACCCCCGAACTCCGCCCTGCCACCCGCCCCAAGAAAGGGCATGGCCTCTTCACGGGCCTGCTGATCATCACCGTCGGCCTGGCCCTCCTGGCCGACCACATGGGCTACGGCGGCCTCCCCCATCTCCCCCGCCAATGGCCCCTCGTCCTCATCGCCCGC
>CAYSXG010000659.1:0-2053 GCA_964434895.1 uncultured Solibacteraceae bacterium
GGGGCTGGCCGGCACTGGTGGAGGGGGTCCGCGGGGTTGCCGAGCAGGGGCAGGAGGGTCCGGCTGAGGGGGCTGTGCACGGAGCCGTAGGCCCCGAGATCGAAGGCGTCCACCAGGAGTAGGACCGTGAAGACGAGCACCGCGAAGGCCCCCCAGACCCGCCGGACGCCGACCTCGTTGCGCAGGCCCCGGCCCCGGAAGAGCCGCCAGTCGAGGATGGAGAGGCCCAGGAAGGCCAGGGCCCAGGGCCGGGCGGCCTGGTCGTCCATATGCACCACCACCAGGAGGCCCAGGAAGGTCCCCAGGGCCAGGGCCAGGCTCAGGGCGGCGCCCGGGCGCCGGGGCAGGTCCTCCCGTCCCTCCCTCAGCAGCACGAAGGCCGGGAAGAGGAGGAGGGCGTCCAGGCGCAGATCGAAGCGCAGGCCTAGGACGAGGGCCTGGCGGACCTCGGGCCGGGCCAGGTCCCCCAGGCGCCCGAAGACCCCCAGGAAGAGGAGGCGGTCCGCCTGCATGAGGAGCAGGAGCCCCAGGCCCAGGGCCAGAAGAAGGCGGATCCGCGGCCTCACGCGCAAGTCCCCGTCCCGGCGGAGCCGGGGCCGAGGGTCGGGGAGGGGATCTGGCCTATCATGGACCCATCTTCCCATCCCCGGCCCGTCGCCGTAGACCTCCTTCTCGGGACCCGCATGCGCCCCGCCCTCCTCGCGTTCACCCCCTTCCTCCTGGCGGCCCAGGGGGCCCACTTCACGGCGCGAGAGGCCCTCCGCGCCGAATGGATGCGCGCCCTGCCGGCCCTGGACCCGGAGCGGCTGGGCCCCGGGGACCGGGCCCGCTTCGAGCGCGCCCGGCGCCGCATCGAGGCCCCGGGCATGCCCTCCCTCCTGCCCCCGGAGCTGGCCAACCCCACGCCGGAAGTCTGGGAGGCCAAGGCCCGGGAGGCGAAGACGCCCCAGGAGCGCGTCACGGCCCTGCACTTCCTCGACCGCCTCCGAAGCCCCAGGGCCCTGGCGGCCCTCGAGGGCCTGGGGCCCGGGGACGCGGCCACCTGGCCCCGGCACCTGCACCTGGACCACCTCGTGGCCACCGCCCGCGTCAACGGGGGCCAGGTGCCGCCGGAGCTGCGGGCCTTCCTCGAGGCCCTGGAGCAGTCCGGGAAGGGGGATCCGACGCGGGCCCAGGCGGCGCGGCTGAGGCTGGTGATGGCCGGGCTGGAAAAGGAACTGCTGCCCCCGATCCCCGCGACGCCGGGCCGTGTCCTGGCCCTCCTGGACGCCTGGAACCGGGCCCCCTGGGAGCAGCGGAAGGCCCGCCATCTGGAACTGTGGAAGGAGGCCGCCGCGGGGGCGGCCCCGCCGGCCCTCCGGCACCTCGGCCTCCGGCCCGAAGCCCCTTCGCCCCTGCTGCGGACCAACCTCCTCGCCCGCCTGTGGGACGGCCTCCCGCCGGAGCCGGGGCTTCGGGAGGAGGAGTGGCCGATGGAAACGGGTTTCTTCCCCCTGCCCGTGGAGCTCCATCGCGTGGCCGTCCTCCCCCGCCGTCCCCTGGAGGAGGGCCGGCGCGGGGCCTATGCGGAGGAGCTGGCCCGGGAACCCCGCCCGGTCCTGGCGGCGGCCCTCCTTCCGGCGCTGGGCACGCGCTTCCCGGCCAAGGCCGTGAGCGAGCCCGCTGCTGCGCCGGCACCCGGTCCGCTCGATTGGCTGCGCTCCAAGTCAAAGCCTGCGGCCGCCCCGCCGATGCCGGTTCGGCCCGCGGCGCCCGAGCCCATGCTGCCGCGCCCGGTCGCGATGGAGCCGCCGGTCGTCGAAGTGCCCGACGAGGCGCCGTTGTCGCCGCGTCCGCCGCAGCGTCCCTCGATGATGCCGCAGGCCCCCGAGCCGGGCGAGCCGAAGCCGTGGCAGTCTGCCCGTCCTGAGCCGGCCGCCGACATGGCCCCGCGCGTCGATTTGCCGACGCCGGTGCGCCCGGCGCCGCAGCCTGAGCCCGCGAAAGAGGGCTTCGATCTGGTTTGGCCGGATCGCGCCACGACCGCGGCTCCTTCCAGCGAAGCCGCCAAGCC
>CAYSXG010000660.1:0-2049 GCA_964434895.1 uncultured Solibacteraceae bacterium
CCGGCGAGTACGAGGACGGCACCCTGGCCGAAGTTTTCCTCAACATGCACAAGGAAGGCGCCTTCTCCCACGGCGTCCTGGGCGCATTTGCCCGCCTCTTCTCCGTGGCGCTCCAGTACGGAGTGCCCCTCCATGCCTTGGTGGACAAGCTCAAGGAGTCCAACTTCGAGCCCAAGGGTTTCGTCCAGGGCTCCCCCCACGTCTCCAGTGCCACTAGCGTCATCGACTACCTCATGCGGGAGCTGGAAGCCAGCTACCTCAAGGGGCGGGCGTGAGCCATCTTCTGGAGAACCCATGCAGCTCCGAACCGTCTCCCTCTTCTCCGGGGCCGGCGGCCTCGACCTCGGCGTCCACGCCGCCCTGCGGGCGTTCGGCTTCGAGCCCCGAACCGTCCTCTACTGCGAAGCCGAGCCGTGGCCGCAGGCGATCCTCGACGCCCGCGCCCGTGACGGCGGCCTTGACGACGCGCCGATCTGGCCCGATGTCCGCACCCTCCCGGCTCATCTCCTCCGAGGCCGAGTTGACGCGGTGGTTGCCGGGTTTCCCTGCCAGGATTTGTCCGTCGCAGGACGCCGGGCTGGCCTTGGCGAGGGCACTCGATCAGGGCTATTCTTCGACCTCCTCCGCGTCGCAACCGATAGCGGAGCGCGTCTCGTCTTCTTGGAGAACGTGGGGGGCATTGCTTCCGCTGCCACCGATGTTCCGCAAGTCGAGCCCGAAGATGGAGACCAGGAGCGAGCCATCAGCGTGGTTCTCGGAGCCCTTTCCGATGTCGGGTTTGACGCTGCGTGGGTGCCTCTTCGAGCTTCCGACGTGGGTGCCCCTCACCAGCGCCTGCGATGGTTCTGCATCGGGTGGCGCGTGGACGACCCCGACGGTGGGCGACTCCTCGACCAGCAGGCCCAGGCCCTCCCGTGAGGCCTCTGGCCGGACGACGGACTACCTGAGCCGCCAGGTTCAAGTTTGGCCGACGCCCCCCGCATCTGACGGAGAGAAGGGTGGCCCAAATCAGGCCGGTTCCGGGGGCGACCTGACCCTGCCGAGCGCCGCCTGCCTGGACTGGCCCACCCCCAGCGCCCGAGACCACAAGAGCCCCTACTCGAAGGAGGGCCTGGAAGCCCAGCTTGAGGTTCGGGCCAAGCCCTTGGGCGACATGGTGGCCCATGTTGAGCGGGGAGGAACCCTTTGGCCCACGCCCCGGGCAGGATCCGCCACAGGCGGAGCCACAGGCCTGGACGGTGGCCAGGGCAGCCGGGCCATGCTCCGCGATGCCCTCCCCGAAGCGGAGGCCCGCGCCATGTGCAACGGCCAGCTCAATCCCGCTTGGGTGGAGCTGCTCATGGGCTGGCCCATCGGCTGGACCGACATCCGCAACTCGTGGGGGGGGGCGACTTGGCCCGGATGGCCCATGGGCATGGGCCCGGACCAGCACCCCTACGAGCCCCCGCGCAGCGTCGCCAAGGGCTCCATCCCCGACCGCGCCGCCCGGCTCAAGGCCTGCGGCAACGGGGTGGTGCCCCAGCAGGCGGCGGCAGCCTACGCCGCCTTGCTAGCAATGGCCGCGCCTTTCATCCATGCCGCCGAGCGGACGGCATGAACCACGTTCCCCGGACGCCTCTGGCCCGGCCCCACCCCGGCGGGTGGGGGGTCCCGGCCACGCGCAACCCCCGACCCGAATTGACGGGTATCGCCAGCGGGACGCCGCTGGAATGGGGCCCTTTCACCAGCCCGCAGGCGCGGGCTTTCCATAAGGAGACCGCATGAGCGGCTCGATGAACAAAGTCCTCCTCGTCGGCAACCTCGGCAAGGACCCTGAACTCAAGATGACCCCTTCCGGTCAAGCGGTAGCGCGGTTTTCCGTGGCCACCACCGAGACCTGGAAGAACCAAGCCGGAGAAAAGCAGTCAAAGACCGAATGGCACAACTGCCAGGTCTGGGGAAAGCTCGCCGAGATCGCCGAGAAGTACCTCCGCAAGGGCAAGCAGGTCCTCGTGGAGGGCCGCATCCAGTACCGCGAATACACGGACCAGCAGGGCGTGAAGAAGAACT
>CAYSXG010000661.1:0-2049 GCA_964434895.1 uncultured Solibacteraceae bacterium
CCTGGATTCCCCGCCAATTCTGGCTGGTGGGAATCCAGGCCCTCACAAACCCCAGACCGGGGGCCCAAGGGCCCCCGGCGCATGAAACGCGGATGGAAGGACGAGCCGCGGGTCGCTCAGAACCCGGAGACCTGGAAGTCGTCGAAGTTGACGCGCCGGGTGGTGCCGTCGCTCTTGCGGATCTCGAAACGCACCGGGCCCTGGACGCCGAGGCTAAAGGTGGCCGTCTGCAAGGCGCTGGACGAGGTGGTCACGGAGCTTCCGGCCTGGGTCCAGGTGCCGCCTCCGTTGGTGGAGTACCAGAGGCCCCAGGTGGAGGAGGCGTCGGACCCAAAGACCGCGTGCTTCACGGAGACGGCCTTGGCGCCGCCGGCCCAGTCGAACTGCATGGTGAGCCGTCCGCTGTTGCGCATCCGGACGCTCTGGGCTCCATCCTTGGGATCGCTGGAGGAGGTGCCCAGGAGGGCGTCGTTGAGGGTCCAGGTGCCGGAGGCGAAGGCGACGCTGCCCGTGGCGTAGGAGGCTTTCACACCGCTCTCGAAGCCCTCGGTGAAGGCGCTACCCGTAGTGGCGGCGAAGGCGACGCCGATGCTGTGGCTGGCCGAGACATTGCTGAAGGTGTAGGAGGCCAGGGGGCCCTGGTTGACCCCGTCGACGGCCACGGAGGCCACCGCGTAGCCTGGATTCGGCGTGAAGGTGTAGGTCTGGTTCGAGCCCCCGTTCACCGTGAGGACGCCGGAGGGGCTGATGCTCCCGTTGGGGCCGGCGGTGGCGGTGATCGTGGAGGTGGTGGCGGTTCCAGGGGTGACCGTGATGGTCCGGGAGGCTGTGGCGGAGGCGTGGAGGCTGTCCGTCACCCGGAGGCCGACGCTGTAGGTGAGGGGGGTGGTGCCGCTGTTGGTGAAGACGTGGCTGGAGGAGGCGGTGGAGGCCGTGGCCCCGTCCCCGAAATTCCAGAAGTAGGTGTAGACCGTGTCACCGCCCTGGGCCGAGCCGGCGAAGGCCACCGAGGTTCCGGAAACCACGGTCAGGTTGGCGGAGGGGGAAGTGATCATGGCTTGGAGGGGAGCGTACTCGTTCATCACCTGCACGGGGATGCTGGCGCTGCCCTTGGCGCCGGTGGCGTCCGTGGCCGTGAGGGTGACGGTGAAGGTGGCGGAGGGGGTCGTCACAGGGAGGCTGTAGGCGTGGCCGACGGAGGGGCCGGTGGCGGTGGCCCCGTCGCCGAAGGCCCAGGTGTAGGTGAGGGCGGCGCTCGGATCGCTATCGGTGGCGGTCCCCGTGAAGGCCAGGCTCGTGCCGACCGGGACGTTGGGGGAGCCCGTGGGCGACGTGATCGCAGCGGTCACGGTGTTCTTGGCCCCGCCGGTGGCCAGGTACTGGATGGCGTTCAGGAAGAAGGCCCGATTGCTGTTCAGGGTGTAGCTGTTGTGCAGGCTCTTTCCGGAGGTGGTGGTGGTGCCGTCGTCGGCGGGGGAGCTGTCCCCGGTGGCCACCACGCGGCCGGAGCCGAGGGTGCAGGTGGCGATGAAGTAGTCGGAGGCGGGATCCCCGGAAACCTGGGTGGACAGGAGGCCTTGGGCCGACGGATTGCTGGACGTGTCCACGTTGAGGTAGGAGAAGGAATGGAAGTCCTGCATGGACAGGGTTCCGTTGGACCCGCGGAGGATGGCCGTGGCGGCGGCGTTGGCGGCGGTGCTGTAGGCGCCGCTGGTGGTGTTGGCGCTGGCGTCGCCGGGCCCGTGGCCCACCACCCAGGTGAGGCCGAAGGCCGCGCTGCCCACCAGGTCGTTGAAGACGCTGAAGGCGTCCGTGGAACCGGGCACGCTGCTGGCTACGCGGCTGGCCCCCTGGTGGTTCCCCAGTAGGAAGAGGCCTCCGCCGTTCTGGACGAAGCTGACGATGGCCTGCTTCTCCGAGGCGGAAAAATAGGTGTAGCACTCGGGGATGAAGAAGACGCTGTAGTGGGAGAGGTCCTGGGCGTTGGTGGCGTCCCCGTAGGTGATCCGGCCGCCGCCTCCGATCGTCCCGAAGAACGGCGTCAGCCGC
>CAYSXG010000662.1:0-2040 GCA_964434895.1 uncultured Solibacteraceae bacterium
CAGCCCGACAGCGGCGAGCAGGCCCTGGAGATCGCCGAGGTGCTGGTGCGCAGCGGGGCCCTCGACATCATCGTGGTGGACTCCGTGGCGGCCCTGGTGCCCAAGGCGGAGATCGACGGCGAGATGGGGGACAGCCACGTGGGCCTGCAGGCCCGCCTCATGAGCCAGGCCCTCCGCAAGATGACCGCCACCATCAGCAAGACCAACACCTGCGTGGTCTTCATCAACCAGATCCGCATGAAGATCGGCGTGATGTTCGGCAATCCCGAGACCACCACCGGGGGCAACGCCCTCAAGTTCTACGCCTCCGTGCGCCTGGACGTCCGCAGCATCCAGAGCATCAAGGGCAACACCAACGATCCCCTGGTGGCCGCCAAGGACGAGGATTCCTCCGTCGTCGGCAAGAAGACCAAGGTAAAAGTCGTGAAGAACAAGGTCGCCCCCCCCCTGAAGGTGGCCACCTTCGACATCATGTACGGCGAGGGCATCAGCCGGAGCGGCGAGCTGGTGGAGTTGGGCACCCAACTGGAGATCATCCAGAAGAGCGGTTCCTGGTACTCCTACAAGGACAGCCGCCTGGGACAGGGGGCCGAGAACGTGAAGAAGCTCTTCCTGGACAACCCCGAGCTGGCGGACGAGGTGGAGGTCCAGATCCGCGAAAAGATCGGCCTGAAGGGAAGCGAGGCCTAGCCTTCTGGATCCACGGCGCCGGTTCCGGCTTTGGTAAAGAAATGTAAAGCCCTCGGCCTCGCGGCCCGGCGCTAAACTGGGTGCCCTCTTCTGCCGGGTGCCCCATGACCACCTCCACCTTCCACGTCGAAACCGTCCATCTCTCCCAGTTCAGCGAAGGCAATCCCCGGGAGCGCGCGGAATTCATCCGCGTCATCGGAGAGAGCCTGCGGAACACCGGCTTCGTGAAGGTGGACGGCCACAAGGTGACGCCAGAGCGCGTGGCCGCGGCCTACCGGGACGTGAAGGCCTTCTTCGACCTGCCGGAGGCGGTGAAGCTGAAGTACCTGGTGGAGGGTACCGGCGGGGCCCGGGGCTTCACATCCTTCGGCCAGGAACACGCCAAGGACAATCCCGTGGGGGACCTCAAGGAGTTCTGGCACATCGGCCAGGACAATCCGCCCGGAGGCCGCTTCGAAGGCGATTTCATGCCCAACCTCTGGCCCGACGAGGTCGCCACCTTCAAGGCCAGCCTGCTGGGGCTCTTCGAGGACCTGGAGGCCTGCGCGGGCACCCTCCTGGAGGCCATCGCCCTCTACCTGGGCCTGCCGGAGCGCCACCTGGCCGACATGATCGTCGGCGGCAACTCCATCCTCCGGCTCATCCACTACCCGGCCCTGAAGGACCGCTACCTCGAGGGGGGCGTGAGGTCCTCGGCCCACGAGGACATCAACCTCATCACCCTCCTGCCGGCGGCCACGGAGAGCGGCCTCCAGCTCAAGGACCGGGACGACAAGTGGCACTCCGTGGACGGCCTGTCCGGCGAGATCGTGGCGGATGCCGGCGACATGCTCAGCCGCCACGTGAACCTGAAGATCCCCAGCACCACCCACCGGGTCATCAACCCCGATAGCCCGGATGCCGTGCGCTACTCCATGCCCTTCTTCTGCCACCCCCGCCCCGAAGTGCTCCTCGACGCCCCGGCAGAGCTGCTCGGCCCCGGGGAGAAGAAGCTCTTCGAACCCATCACGGCCCACGACTACCTCATGCAGCGCCTGCGGGAGATCGGGCTGATCAAGTAGGTTTAAGCTCTAAAAGCGTCCCCCCGAGCCTCAGGCCTGGGGCAGGATCCGGTTGTGGTAGCGCAGCACGGCCCGGTTGGGGCCGTCCTTCTGACTATGCTGGACCAGGCGGAGATCATGCTGATCGAAATGCCGGACGCGCAAACCGATTGGGCATTGATGCCGCTCGGCGTTGTGCCGCCCCTCCTATGGTGCGGCGTCGGATTTGCGATGCACGCCTGGTACCGGCGTGAGATGCAGCGCTGGTCGAGCCAGACGATCAGGGCCTTGCCGCCCGTCGCGGGCATGG
>CAYSXG010000663.1:0-2037 GCA_964434895.1 uncultured Solibacteraceae bacterium
CCGGTATCGAGTTCTCGAGGACGCCGACCGGCTTCATCCCCGAGCAGGATCAGGGTTATCTCATCAACGTCATTCAGCTTCCGCCCGGCTCGACCTTGGACCGCACCGAGAAGGTCGTCCGGCGCGGCACCGACATCATTCTGGGGACGAAGGGCGTCGAGCATGTGGCACCCTTCGCCGGCCTCGACGCCACGACCTTCACGGTGGCCCCCTATGCGGCAACGATCTTTTCCGGTCTGCCGTCACTCTACAATCACCAGATTCCGGGCCTGAACGCCGGCACCGTGCTGGGGGACCTGCGCCAGCGTTTCCGCCGGGCAAGCGAGAACGGCCTAAAGTTCCACGTGGTGGACGAGCTCCTCGAAGGCCATCCTTCGGAAAGCGTCCTGATCATCGGCCAGTACCTGGAGCAGCTCCGGGTGCTGGGCAAGCGCCTGAAGGCTCCGGTGCTCACGGGGCAGACCCCCGAAAAGGAGCGGGAGGAGCTCTTCCGCAAGTTCAGGATGGGCGAGCTGCGCGTGCTCATCGTGAGCAAGGTCGCGAATTTCGCCATCGATCTTCCGGACGCCAGCGTGGCCATCCAAGTGAGCGGGACCTTCGGGTCGCGGCAGGAGGAGGCCCAGCGGCTGGGCCGCATCCTCCGCCCCAAGGGGGACCGGAACGTCAGCTATTTCTACTCCCTGATCTCCAAGGACACCACCGAGCAGGAATTCGCCCGCAACCGCCAGCTCTTCCTTACGGAGCAGGGCTACCGCTACCTGATCGAGAGCCGGAGCTTCCAGCCGCACGGGGCCCTGAGCGAACCCTTGGTCTGGAAGCAGCTCCTGGCGGAGACCGAGGGCGCCTAGATTCGGAGCCCCCCGGTGGGTCCCCGTTTCAGCGGACGTACTGCAGGATGTAGGGGTGGATGAGGACCACGAGGGGGAGGGCGTAGAGCCCCGCCACCACGTCGTCGGCCACGATGCCCTCCCCCTCGGGCAGGGCCTGCAGCTCGTGGCAGGGCCAGGGCTTCCAGATATCGAAAAGGCGGAAGAGGGCGAAGGGCAGGGCGAGGCTGAGGAGCAGGGTGGTCCGGCCCGGCCCCGCGAGGCGGAAGAGGTTCTGGGCCAGGTACCAGCGCAGGGGCCAAAGCGCGATCCACATCCCGGCCCACTCGTCCGCGACGACGAAGCCCGGGTCCTTGAGGCCCGTTTCCCGCGCCACGTGGGTGGAGGCCCGCACGGATAACCACGTGAGGAGGAGAAGGGTGAAAAGGATCCCGGCTTCGACGCCCAAGGCCCGCAGCGCCATGTGGGGAGCTTGGGGGTGGCTGCCCGCCCAGGTGGTGAAGGGGGTGAGGGTGCAGGCGCTCAGGAGCAGCCAGACCAGGAGGGCGGCCAGGCTGCCCCAGGTGCCCGGGGCCGGGCGCACCCAGCCGGAGCCGAAGCCCGTGGCCAGCCACCAGGCCCAGCGGGGGGCCCGGGGGGCGAGCGCGGCGTCGGAGTCGGGGGGTGGGGGCTGGGGATGCATCCCACGACCTTGGCTTTAGGGTTCCGCGGGGCGAAGCTAAATTCGGGCCCGGAAAGCCGCCTCATAATCCGCGGTGGCGGCCTCGATGCCACCCTCCACCACCTCGCCGACGAGGTCGTAGGCGTGGGCCTGGGTGATCCTCACGCGCTGGATGGCGCCGATCCTGGGCTCCCCACCCACGATGAGGACGTTGCCGTCCACGTCCGGGGCCTGGCCCTGGTGCCGGCCCTTGAGGATCAGGTCGCTTTCCTCGTGGACCCCCTCGATGAGCACGTCCAGCTCCTGGCCGACCCGGGTCTGGTTTCGCTCTCGTGCGATCTTCTGCTGCAATTCCAGGAGTTTGCGCTTGCGGCTCTGCTTGGTGCGGGTGGGTACGGGATCCCCCAAGGCGAAGGCGGGGGTCCCCTCTTCGGGGCTGTAGGTGAAGACGCCCACGTGATCGAAGCGGGCCTCCTGGATGAAGGCCTTCAATTCCTCGAAGGCCGCCTCGTCCTCGCCGGGGAAGCCCACGATGAAGTTGGAGCGGAT
>CAYSXG010000664.1:0-2034 GCA_964434895.1 uncultured Solibacteraceae bacterium
CCATGATCCCAGGAAAGGCGCGTGAAATCTAGTCTCCGAGCCCGCAGGGCCTGCGCCGCAGGTTTCCCATTTCAGAGGGGCGCCTGCCACTCGCATCGGACCCCATCCTCTTCGCTTCCTCGCCAGGGTCCCCAGGCGGCGCAGGAGGGACGCTCCTCGGGGCATCTTCCCCGGAAGGGACAGCCCGCCGGTCTCTCCCCGGGGGCCGGAAGAAAGCCCCCCTCGGAGGCCGGCTCCCGGCGAGCCGCCGATAGCAGCCGCCGGGTGTAGGGATGGCGGGGCTCCCGGATCACCCGGGCCGTGGGGCCCGCCTCCATGAGGTGGCCGCCGTAGAGCACCAGCACGCGGTCGGTGACGGTGGCCACCACCCCCAGGTCGTGGGTGATCCAGAGGTAGCCCAGGCCGCGCTCCCGCTGCAGCTCCGAGGCCAGGCCCAGGAACTCCGCCTGCACGGTGGGGTCCAGGGCCGTGGTGGGCTCGTCCAGCACCAGCAGGTCCGGATCGCAGCTGAGGGCCATGGCCAGCACCAGGCGCTGCCGCTGGCCGCCGCTCAGTTCGTGGGGATAGCGGCGGAGGAAGGCCCGATCCGCGGGCAGGCGAAGGCGCTCCAGCATCGGCCCCAGGCGGCGGAGGGTCCCCTCGGTACTTTCTTTTAAGTGCACGGAAGGCAAGAGGTTGAGCTGCTCCCGCACCCGCAGGAAGGGATTGAGGGCCTGGAGGGGGTCCTGGGCGATCCAGGCCAGGCGCCGGCCCCGGACGCGGTCTCGGGCCGGGTGGGGCCGGTCCATGGGGACGTCGAAGGCCTCCACCGTGCCGGAGCTCTGCTTCACGCCCTGAGGTAGGACGCCGAAGGCCGCCTGCACCAATAGGCTCTTGCCGGACCCACTCTCCCCCACCAGGCCGACCCGCTCCCCGGGCGCCAGGCCAAGGGAGGTGGGGGCGAGGAGGGGAATTCCATCGTTTCTTTCCAGGCTCAGCCCGCGGATGGTGAGGGTCATGGGTGCATTGTGGCAGAAGGAAAAGGCCCCGGCGAAGGGGGGGGCGTTTCTTCCCTTGACGGCATCCGGAGGGAACCTACCTTTGGGCCACTCGAGAATGCTTTCGTGGCCCGTCACCCGCTCCCCCCCAGTTCGGAGGGAGAGTGGGCGCTCATCACTGTTTTGGAGGAACCATGGATTTTCTGCGTCCCGATATGCAAGAGAGGCTCATGAAGGAGCATTTTGAGTTCCGGAAATTGATGGAGGAACATCGAGCGGCGGACGAAAGGCTGAGTGCCTTGCGGAACAAGAGCCGCCTCTCCGCCAAGGAGTCCTTGGAGGAGGTGGAACTCAAGAAGACCAAACTCCGGGCGAAGGAGCGGATCTTCCGTATCGTGGAAGAAACCGATCGGCGGGGGCAATAGGGCCCCAGGCCTGCAAGGAAGAAGGCCCCGGCGATGCCGGGGCCTTCCGTTTTCGGGGCATTCGTGTTGGAACGCCCGATTCAGGGGCAGGGGGCAAGAGTCTTCACCACGGCGGCCTGCCCGGCGGGGGTGAGGCTGAGGGTGCCGCAGGGGGCCCCGAAGGTGGCGCTGGCGGAGGCCGTTCCCTGGGTCAGGGCGAGGGTGCCGCTCAGGGGGTAGCAGCAGGTTCCGCTCCAGACCAGGGGCGTGGCGGCGGGGATGATCCCCGCGAGGGGGGCCTCGGCGTCGGCCTGGTAGGAGAAGGTCCCCCAGAGCTTGTAGGAGCCGGCGGTGGCCCAGTCGGCGGTGAGGGCGCAGCCGTAGGTGTAGGTCTTGCGGGTGGAGGGGGCCGCGGAGTCGGCGAAGGCCAGGCTGAGGGCCGTGGCGCTGATCTGGGCCTGCTGGGTCTGGAGGTTCAGGAGGATGCGCTTGCTGCCGTTGAGGGTCCAGCTCCGGGTGCCCTTGAGGACCTGGAGGTCCCTGTAGGTCACCGTGTAGTCGCCGGGCTGCCAGGCGAACTGGATCTGCCCCGAGAGGGTGGCGCCGTTGACCCCCGCGCAGCCGTTGAAGGTGAGGGTGAGGCTGGAGGGGGC
>CAYSXG010000665.1:0-2032 GCA_964434895.1 uncultured Solibacteraceae bacterium
AGCTTTCCTGGGCTGAACGCGGGCGACCCGCCCGAGCTACCGGCGAATTTGTGAGCCGAGGCCGCAGGCCGAGGGCACATCCCGCAGGGATGCGAACAGAATCCGGCACCCCAGATACTCGAAGACCTCGAAGGCGTTCTTAGGTTAAGCAATCTCCGACCGTCTTCCGCGGCGGCACGAGGATTTGTGAGCCGCGGGCCGAAGGTCTGCGGGCACATCCCGCAGGGATGCGAACAGAATTCGCCATCCGCGTTACTCCAAAACGCTCAAAGCTTTCCTGGGCTGAACGCGGGCGACCCGCCCGAGCTACCGGCGAATTTGTGAGGCCGTAGCAGGCGCGAAGGCCTGCGGGTCCGAAGGACGCCCCCCCTCCAGGAATCAAGGCCCCCGAGGGACCTGACGATCCCCCTCCCATGCGGCGTTTCCTCAAAGGCCTCCTGGCTTTCGCGGTCCTTTGGGGTTCCGCCGAAGGCGGCGAAGGGCCGGGCTCCCGCCTCTTCTTCCCGGCCACCCAGGCCTTCACGGAGCGGGAGGGCCTCCCTCATCTGACCGTCAACCAGATCGTCCCCGATCCCCAGGGGCGCCTTTGGGCGGCCACCCAGGACGGCATCGCGGTCTTCAGCGGCCAGGCCTGGACCCCCCTGCCCCTTCCGCGGGAATGCCGCTCCAACTACATCCGGTCCCTCCTTCCCGCCCAGGACGGAGCCCTCTGGGTGGGCACCCAGGACGACGGGCTTTGGGAGTACCGGCGCGGGGTATGGAACCATCATTCCCCGGAAACCGGCTTCTCCTCCACCCGCGTCAACACCCTCTTCGAGGCCCAGGAGGGGGACGGGGTGCGCACCATCTACGCGGGCACCGGGGGATCGGGCCTCCTGCGCTTCCAGGGGGCCCGCTGGGAGACCGTGCGGGGCCTGCCCCACGGATGGGTGTGGCGGATCCGGCCGGACGTGGAGAGCCCCGATCGCCTCTGGATCACCACCAGCCGCGGGGTGGTGAGCCTGAACCTGCGCCGACCCGGGGAGGCGGAGGGCCTCCTCCCGGGCACCAAGGACATGGAGGTGAACGACTTCACCCAGCTCCGGAGCCCCGACGGCCGCCTGGAGACCTACGTGGGGGTCTGGGGCTGGGGGGTGGCGAAATGCGCGGAGGGCCGCCTGGACTTCGGGGCGGGGGCGACGGCCTTTCCTTCCAAGAACCCCACCTGCCTCGTGGCGGGCCCGGGACCCGAAGGCGTGGACACCCTCTGGGCCGGCAGCTACAACCTGGGCTTCTTCTGGCGGAACCGGGAGGGGGTCTGGCACGGCGCCAACTACCTGCGAGGCACCCATTCCAAGGGGGTCTACTGGATCCTCCCCCGGCCCGGCCGGCGCCCCGCCCTCTGGATCGGCTTCTACGGGGCCGGCGTCCTTTCGGTGGACCTCGAAGGCTGGCACAACCTGGACCTCCCCTTCCCGGAAACGGGCCTGGCGGCCTACGCCTTCGCCAACACCCAGGAGGGGGGGCGGGACCACTACTGGCTGGCCACCTCCCTGGGGCTGGCCGAATGGACCGGGGAGACCTGGCGGGTTCACAGCACCCGCAACGGCCTTCTGGACGACCGGGTGGAATGCCTCCACGAAACCCGGGCCCTGGGGGGCCGCACCCTCCTGGCGAGCACCCTGCAGGGGCTGATGGCCTGGCAGAACGGGCGATGGAAGCCCCTGCCTCCCCCGGGCCCCTCCTGGCGCTCCGCCATCAAGATGCTCGAGACGGAGGTGGACGGCCGCCCGGCCCTCTGGATCGGGGGCAACAACGGGCTGGCCCGCTACCTCGACGGGAAGTGGCAGGTCATCACGGCGTCCGACGGCCTGCCCAGCCAGCTGGTCTACACCCTGCTGGAGACCCAGGACCCCGAAGGCCAGCGCTGCCTCTGGGTGGGGACGAGGGGACGGGGCCGGGCCCGGCACAAGGCCCGCCGCTGCTCCCGCTTCGGTCCCGAGCCGGGCTTCGGGCCTCCCCCACTCTACGCCCTCACCTCCCCCCCCCGGAC
>CAYSXG010000666.1:0-2031 GCA_964434895.1 uncultured Solibacteraceae bacterium
CGAAGGTGGGATCGAGGTAGGCCGCCGCCTCGTCGTGGGCCGCGGCGCCGGCGGAGTCCCCGGCCTCCTCCCGGCAGAGAGCCGTGAGGTAGTGGGCCCCGGCGTTGAGCCCGTCCAGGGCCAGCACCCTCGCGCAGACCCGTTCGGCCTCCCCGAAGTCCCCCTTCTGGGCCAGCACCACCGCCCGCAGGAGCTGGGAGTCCGCATCCCCTTCCGCGGGCTGGGCCCCCAGCAGCTCGCCCGCCTCGTGGAAGCGCTCCCGGCGCAGCAGCTCCATGGCCTGACCCAGGTCCGGCCCCGCCCCTCCCGCCGGCGGCAGAGCCTCGGCGGGCCGGGCCCCCTCGCTCAGGGCCCGGATGCGGGCGGAGGCCTGGGCGATGGCCTCGGGCCAAGGCGGCGACGGCGGGGCCGAGGGGAGCGCAGGGATCTGCTCCCTCGGGGCGGAGCGGGCCTCCGGGGCGCCGTCGGCCCGGCGCCGGTAGTAGAAGGTCTCGTGGGTGTGCACGAGATCGAAGGCGTGGGAGAGGCCCCGCAGGGTCTCCGCCGGGCCGAGGAACAGGAAGCCGCCCGGGGCCAAGGCCCGGGCGAAGCGGTCCACCACCTCCTCCATGGCGCCGGGCGTGAAGTACATGATCACGTTGCGGCAGAAGATGACGTCGAAGGAGCCCGGCCTCCAGAAGGCCGGATCCTCGGCCATCAGGTTGCGCTCCTCGAAGGTCACCATGGCCCGGATCCCTTCGTCCAAGAGGAATTCGCGGCCCTCGGGGCGGAAGTAGCGGCGCCGGAAGGCCTCCGGCGTGCCCCGCAGGGCCCACTCCGAATAGCGGCCCTGCCGCGCCTTGGCCAGCAGGGCCGCGTTGATGTTGATGCCCAGGATGTCGGCGCCCCCGTCGAGGCCCTCCTCACCCTGCTCCTTCACGAGCATGGCCAGGGTGTAGGGTTCCTCCCCACTGGAGCAGCCCGCGGAAAGGACGCGCCGCCGTCCGGCCGGGCGCTCCCAGGAGGCGGCCAGGTCCGCGAAGGCCCGGAACTGGTCCGGGTGGCGGAAGAAGTAGGTCTCTGCCACCGTGAGGCGCTCCGCGAGCAGGCGGAATTCACGCGAGGCGGGGCCGGCGCTTCGCAGCAGCTCGAAGTAGGCCTCCGGGCCCGGGCAGCCGGTCCCCTCCAGGCGGTCCTGCAGGACCCGCCCGAGCTGGTCCTGCTTGGCCGGGTCGAAGGCCAGGCCGAAATGGCCCGAGACCAGGTCCGCGAAGCGGCGGACCTCCGCCCCGTCCAGCATCTCGATCACCGCCTCTCCCCGCGGGCTTCCGCCAGGGCCCAGACGTCCTCGGGCAGCAGGCGGGCGGATTCCAGCACCAGCAGGAGCTCCCGGTCCAGGACCCCGATGGCAGCCACGGCCTCCTCCGGCGCCGCCTTCGCCAGGGGCGGCAGGTCCTCCAGGACGGAGGGGTCCAGGGGCCGGATGCCCAGGACCTCGTCCACCGCGATGGCCGAGCGCCGCTCCCCCAGGCGCAGGACCACGCGGCGCTCCGCGCGGCCCGGGGACCCGTTCACCCCCGCGCGGCCCCACAGATCCACCACCGGCAGGGGCCCCCCCCGGTGGATCGAGAAGCCCCGCACCCAGGGAGGCAGGCCCGGCACCGGCTCCACGGGCAGGGCCCGCGTCACCTCCACCACCTCCCCCAGGGGGATCGCCCAAACCCGGCCCCCGGCGCGGATCATCAGGAAGGAAGAAGGCCCCTGGCCTTCCCCAGACGGGTCCGGAGGGGATTCAAAGCCCGGCTGAATGCGTGTCTCGGGGTTCACGGCCCCCCTCATCGCTCCGAAAAGGCGGGGGGTTGAATTTCGGACACCGACTCCTAGCCCTCCGCTTTTTTCTGGCGGGCCAGCTCCTTGCGGTAGAGGGTCACGTTCTTGTTGTGTTGGGCCAGGGTGGGGGCGACTCGGGGAAGGGATTTAGGTTCACGGCGGAAACCCAGCAAGCGCCACCGGCGGAAAACGCCTGGGAGCAACTGCAACCCAATCCACCTC
>CAYSXG010000667.1:0-2028 GCA_964434895.1 uncultured Solibacteraceae bacterium
CCCCGGGCCGCTGTGCAGCGAAAAGGCCCCCTCCCTGAACCGGTTCCAGGGCGAGGGGCCCGGGGGGAACCTGCCTTCGGAACGGCGGGAACTGCAGGCCCTCTCCGGGACCCTGGACTTCGACGCCCTGTTCCGCAAGGGACAGGAGCTTTCGCTGATCCCCCGCGACGAGAGGGTCGACGAGGTCCGAAGCGAACTCGCTCTCCGGCGGACCCTCGCCCTGGCGAACTACCGCTACTCGGCCCGGCCCCTCCCCATCCCGGTCCACCTGTTTTTCGCCCAGGAAGGGGCCGAAGCCGATCCCCTTCGGGGATGGGGCGCCGTCCTGCCCGAGGCGAGGATCCGCACGAGCCCCGTCGCCGGGACCCACGAATCCATGCTCCAGCCCCCCCACGTGGAGACCCTCGGCGAGCGCCTATCGGAGGCGCTGCGCGCCACCCGCCGGGAAGCAGGGACCCCGTCCGCAGAGGCTTCCCCCCTCGTCCCCCTGCAGGCGGGGCGACGGGGCCGGGCCCCGCTCTTCTGCGTGCCGGGCGCAGGGGCCAGCGTCGTGAGCTTCACGGAACTGGCCGCCTCCCTGGACCCCGGCCGGCCCGTCTGCGGCCTGCAGCCCCGGGGCCTGGACGGCCTCCGGGTCCCCCACGCCTCGGTGTCCGCGGCGGCCGAGGCCTACCTCCAGGCCATCCAGGAGGTGCAACCGACGGGCCCCGTCCATCTCCTCGGGCATTCCTTCGGCGGGTGGGTCGTGCTCGAGATCGCCCTGCGCCTGCGCGCCGCCGGCCGACCCGTGGGGTCCCTCACCCTCGTGGACACGGAGGTGCCGGCCTCCACGGAGGCCTCGGTCCCGGAGCACACCCGGATCGAAATCCTCATGAAATGGATCGAAATTTTCGAACAACTGGCGGACGCGCCCCTCGGGGTTGCGCCGGAAGCCCTCGAATCCAGGGACGATAAGGAGCAGTTGGCCCTCCTCCACGAGGCCTTAATGGGAGTAAACCTCCTCCCCCGTCGCTCGAAACCTGAGGTGCTGGAAGGCCCTTTGCATGTCTTCGGGACATGTCTGCGTACCAACTACAAGCCCATTGGGGTTTATAATGAGCCATTGCGCCTAGTCCTCGCAGACGATCCAAAACTGGATGAAGAAGCGAACCGGCACTATCACGCGCAAAGGGCCGAGGGGTGGAAGAAGTGGGCACCCAATTCCATCGCCCTGCACGCCCCCGGAAACCACATGACCGCCCTCAAGACCCCGCACGTCCGCACGCTGGCGGCCTGGCTGATGAAAGACCCCCAGGACTAGCACCCCGTCGAACCGAGCCCCCATCCTCCGATAGCTCCCATGACCAAGGAAGATCCCACCATGGCGAAAGACACGCTCGACCCGAATCAGGCGCAATCCAGTCCCGAAAGCGAAAATAATCTGGAGTTATCCTTAAAATCCATCAAGGTCGGTCGCCTCTTCGGCTTCCTGATGCCCTACAAGGGGCGGATGGCCTTCACCATCCTGATGGTGGTGGTCTCCACCGCCCTCGGCCTGGCCTCCCCCATGGTCGGGACGCGGCTGCTGGACCTGGTCCTGAAGACCCGGGAAATGCCCCAGCTGAACATGATTGCCCCGCTTTTGGCGGGCATCTTCCTCCGCAAGGCCGTCGTGGCAGGCCGCGACGTCAGCTCGATGGGGCCGGACGACGAAGGAGTCTTCATGGAGAAGCTGTTCGGCGAAAAGGCCTCCCTCGTGGCCATGACCCAGGGAGCGCTGAAGCCGACGTTCAACTACGAGGCCGAAGCCGCTCCGGCGCGGAAGAACCTGCCGGAACTGATGAAGAAATACGGCGCCTCGCCGGCCTCAGCGCCAGTGGCCGCGGGCGCAAGCTTCAAGAGCGTCCGCGTCGCGGGCGTCCAGCTCGTCCAGTACGCCGACAACGAGCGCGGCGTGCGACCCTTCAACCGCAGCGAGCCGAGCTTCCCGCTGGCGGTCAGGCGCCCGCGCCGCGATACGCAGGCCGAGAAGTGCGAGTGCCACAAAAA
>CAYSXG010000668.1:0-2025 GCA_964434895.1 uncultured Solibacteraceae bacterium
TCGACGGCTTCCTTGGCGGAGCGGTAGAGGCGGGACTTGGCGCCGTAGAAGCCCTTGGCGAACTTCAGCATGCGCTTGCGGCGCTGGACTCGCTTAAATCCACGTTTGACGCGGGTCATGGTCTTTCCTTTCCTCGGGGCAGCTCAGCGAGCTTTCAAGGCCCCATCGGGGGCGGCATCGGCCGCCGGGTTGTGATCAAGAAGCTTAGGCGTAGGGCAGCATCTCGGCGACACGGGGGGTGTCGGCCTTGGCCACCATGCCACCCATGTCCAGCTGGCGCTTCCGCTTGGCGGACTTGCTGGTCAGGATGTGGCGCTGGTGGGAGCAGCCACGCTTGAACTTGCCGGAAGCGGTCTTCTTGAAGCGCTTGGCGGCGCCCTTGTGGGTCTTGAGCTTGGGCATGGTGTCCTCGCGGGTTGAAATCAGGATTGCGTGGGAGCGGGGGTGGAAGCTTCGTCCGCCTTGGTCTTGGGCTTCTTGGCGGCCTTGGGGGCCTCCTGGGGGCGGGGAGCCAGGATCGCATGCATGTCGCGTCCATCGATTCCCGCGGGCTTCTCGATGATGGCCTTGTCGCCCACGCGGGCGAAGACGTCCTCGAAGATCCTGAACCCGATGTCCCGGTGGACCACTTCGCGGCCCCGGAACATCACCACCACCTTGACCTTGTCGCCTTCCTCCAGGAAACGGAGGATGTGCTTCACCTTGAAATCGAAGTCATGATCGTCAGTCCGGGGGCGGAACTTGACTTCCTTGACCACGATGTTCTTCTGCTTCGCGCGGGCGGCGTGCTCGCGCTTGGCTTCCATGAACTTGTACTTGCCATAGTCCATGATCCGGCAGACCGGCGGATTCGCGTTCCCTGCGACCTCCACGAGATCGAGGCCCTTTTCCTCGGCGATACGAATGGCCTGGAACGGGGGCATGACCCCCAGCTGGGCACCGTCCTCGTCGATGACTCGGACTTCCGGCGCGCGAATGCCGTCGTTGATGCGCGTTTCAATGGACCGAATGACATCCCCCTACAAAAACAAGGAATCCGAGTGTATCAGCAAAACCGGTGTTGTCCAAGGAAAACTCACCGCTGGCGGGACTTGATCTCCCCCGCGAGGCCTTCCAAGAAGACGTCCAGGGCCTGAACCCCCAGGTCCCCCCGCTGGCGGTGGCGCACGGACACCGTTCCGGCCTCGGCCTCCCGGTCCCCGACCACGAGCATGTAGGGCACCTTGTGGAGCTGGGCCTCGCGGATCTTCGCGTTGACCTTCTCGTTGCGGAGGTCCGTCTCCACGCGGATGCCCTGGGCGAGGCAGCGTTCCTTCACCTGCCGGCAGAAATCGTGGACCCGGTCCGTAATGGGCAGGACCGAGACCTGCACCGGGGCCAACCAGGTGGGGAAGGCTCCGGCGCAATGCTCGACGAGGATGCCGAAAAAGCGCTCCAGACTGCCGAGGATGGCGCGGTGGAGCATGACCGGTCGCCCCTCGTGGCCATCGGCTTGGGTATAGTGCAGGTTGAAGCGCTCCGGGAGCATGTAGTCCACCTGGAGGGTCCCCAGCTGCCAAGGGCGCTTGAGGGCGTCTAGGATCTGGAACTCGATCTTGGGGCCATAGAAGGCCCCTTCGCCGGGGTTGATGGTGAAGGCCATGCCCGCCTCGTTCATGGCCTCCGCCAGGGCGCCCTCGGCCTGGTCCCAGATCTCGTCGGACCCCAGGCGCTTCTCAGGACGAGTGGACAGCGCCACGCGCATCTCCGCGCGGCTGGGCGAAGAGGACCGGACGCGGGTGGCACAGTACCTGGACAGCGTGCGCGAGCTCGAGAAGCGCCTGGTCGCGCCGGCCCAGTCGCCGCCGGCCGTCGGATCGAAGCCCGCGCGGCCGGCGGCGAGCGTGCACAACCCGGGCGACGATCGCGCCGTCAGGAACGCGAACTACCCGCAGCGCGTGGCCGCGTTCGTCGACATCGTCCTCCTGGCCATGCAGGCTGGATTGACCGGCGTCGGCAACCTCATGCTCGACTCGGAGTTCCCGC
>CAYSXG010000669.1:0-2024 GCA_964434895.1 uncultured Solibacteraceae bacterium
TCGACCGCATGGTGATGCTCATGACCAACAGCGCCAGCATCCGCGACGTGATCCTCTTCCCGCTCATGCGACCCCTGAAGGAGAAAGAGGCCGCAGACGAGGCGGACATCCAATAAGCCTCGACCTACGTTCTGCTTCTCGTCGGAATAACCTGCCCCATCCGCGGCTCAAGTCAGGAGTCCCCGTGCCCGTCCCGATGCTCGACCTCGCCCCCCAGAACGCCGCCGCAAAGGCCCGGATCCTCGAGGGCCTTTCGGGGCTCGTCGACCGCTCCTCGTTCATCCTGGGGGAGAACGTCAGGGGCCTCGAGGCCGAGGTGGCGGCCTACGCGGGAACCCGGCACGCCGTCGGCATGTCCAGCGGGACCGACGCCCTCCTCGTGGCCCTCATGGCCTTGGGGGTGGGTCCGGGGGACGAGGTCATCGTGCCCACCTTCACCTTCTTCGCCACGGCGGGGGTGGTCTCGCGCCTGGGCGCCAAGCCGGTCTTCGTGGACCTGGACCCCGCCACCTTCAACGTCACGGGGGCCCTGGTGGAAGCGGCCATCACGCCGCGCACGAAGGCCATCCTGCCCGTGCACCTCTTCGCCCAGCTGGCGGACATGCCCTCCATCTGCCGGGCCGCCGAGAGGCACGGGGTCCCCGTGATCGAGGACGCCTGCCAGTCCATGGGCGCCAAGGGCTGGGGTCGCAGCGCGGGGCAGTTCGGCCAGATGACCGCCTTCAGCTTCTACCCCACGAAGAACCTGGGGGCCTTCGGCGACGCGGGCATGACGGCCGTCCGCGACGACGAGGCGCTGCACGCCAAGGCGCGCCGCCTGCGGGTCCACGGCATGGAGCCGGTCTACGTGCACCACGAGGTGGGGATCAACGGGCGCCTGGACGAGTTCCAGGCCCTGGTGCTGCGCGCCAAACTGCCGATGCTGGAGGGTTGGCACGAGGGGCGTCGCCGCCACGCGGCCTGGTACCACGAGCGCCTGGGAGGTCTCGGGCCCGACGAGGTGGTCCTGCCCGGGGAGGTGGTGCCGGAGGGTCGCCACATCTACAACCAGTACACGCTGCGGGTGGCGGGGGGAAGGCGCGACGCCCTCCAGGCCCACCTCAAGGAGCGGGGCATCGGCAGCGCCATCTACTACCCCATCTGCCTCCACGAGCAGCCCTGCTTCCAGGACCTGGGCTTCCGTCGGGGCCAGTTCCCGGAGAGCGAAAGGGCCGCCGGGGAGGTGCTGAGCATCCCGGTCTTCCCGGAGATGAGCGAAGCCATGCTCGAGGAGGTCGCTTCGGCCCTCCTCGGCTTCTTCGGGCGGAACTGATCCGGATCAGATCATCGGTCCCAGGTGCCGGACCACGAAGGCCTGAGGCTGGTCCTGGGTGCCGTCGGCCATGGCGATGAAGCGGACCCCCACCCCCACGTAGTCCGTGGCAGGGCCCCGGGTCCCCAGGGTGTACACCACCTGCCCGGTCATGGGGTCCTTGGGAAGCTCCCCGTGCTCCACCACGAGGTTCTCCAGAAGGGAGTCCTTCTTGAACAGGGGCTCGTCCCTCTTGCCGATCATCAGGAAGCATCCGCCCATGCTGATGTTGGTGATCCGGACCTCCTGGAAGGGGTGTCCCTTGAGGACGAAGCGGGCGGAGTGGCTGGGGCCCAGGATGACGCGGCGGCTGTCCCTTCGATCGGGGGCGAGGCTCATGGGGGGAGGTCCGGGGATTGGGGCTCGGGATGGGGGCTTGGGGATTTCCGTTCCCCAGGGTAGACTGATTTTCTCATTTTCACCCCGGCCTAACCCACCGCGGGACAGGGCGCACCCGAATCCTTGCTGCCCTGGCGGGCTCCGCTGCCCGCCTAACCGAACGGGGACCGCGCCTTCCGCGCTGGCCGAACCAGGAGCACACCATGGAAATCCTTCTCATCGAGAACGTGTCCAATCCCGGCGCCCGCGGGGACGTCGTGACCGTCAAGGTCAGCTCCGCCCGCAACCTCCTCCACCCCCGGAAATTCGCCCCCCCCATTAACGAGTGGCACAA
>CAYSXG010000670.1:0-1164 GCA_964434895.1 uncultured Solibacteraceae bacterium
CTTGTGCACATGGGTTTGACCTTGAACACCCTCACGCCGGGCGGGGTCACCTTCCCCCTGGGAGAGGTGGTGGACGACGCCATCATCGACGTAAAGAACATCCTTCGCCGCATGCGGCTTGCCCCAGCCTCCTGCGACCCGCGGCCAGCCCTCCAGATCGTGCTTGACGCGTCCATGGAGGTCCGAGGGTCCGTGGTGTTCGCCACGGGTGTCGTGGCCCTCGTCATGTTCCCCGTCCTCGCGTTTTCCGGCGTGCAGGGTCGGATCTTCGCGCCCTTGGGCTGGGCTTACCTTTCTGCGGTGCTGGTCTCCCTTCTGGTGGCGCTCACGGTGACCCCCGCGATGACCCTGCTCATGTTCGGAGAGGGCCAACTGCCCCATGAGGAGCCGGAATGGGTTCTCGCCCTCAAGGCCCGGTACCACACGCTCCTGGAAAGCCTGATGGCCCGGCCAAAGGCGCTGTTCACCGGCGTGGGCATCCTCGTCGCGGGCGCGCTGGTGGCGTTGCCCTTCCTCTCAGGGGGATTCCTTCCAGAGTTCCAGGAGGGCCACCTCATCATCCAGATGAACCTTCCTACCGGCGCCTCGCTGCAGGAGAGTCTGCGGACTGGCCAGCGGGCCGCCTCCCTCCTGGCGAAGCTGCCGGCGGTTGGGCGGGTCTCTCAGCGGGCCGGTCGCACGGAGGGAGGCGACGATACGGTCGGACCCCAGTTCAGCGAGTTCGATATCGAGCTAAAGCCAGGAGCCCCCGCAGACACGGGGGACCAGGTCCGGGAGGCACTCCAGGCGATCCCCGGCGCGACCTTCGAGGTGAAGACCTACCTGGCGGACCGCGTGGACGACTACATCTCCGGCAGCAACGCGCCCGTGGTGGTGCAGCTCGAGGGCCAGGATCTAGATGAACTGGATAGGGCGGCGGCGAACGTGAAGGCCATATTGGCCGCCGTCCAGGGTGCCCGCGATGTGGCCGTGGACAGCCCTCCGGGCCAGCCCGAATGGACCCTCCGCGTGGATCCCGAAGCCGCTGCCCGCTTCGGCCTCAGGCCAGTAGACGTTCTCGACAACCTGCAGACATCCTTCCAGGGAGAGGTCGTGGGTCAGGTGTTCGAGGGACCTCGGGTGACCGATGTGGCGATCACTCTGCTGCCCAGTGCAAGGCGCGAC
>CAYSXG010000670.1:1174-2018 GCA_964434895.1 uncultured Solibacteraceae bacterium
TCGGGGCCTTGCCGATTCAGACGCCGGATGGCCGGACCCTGCCCCTGGCCCAGGTGCTTCGCATGGAGCAGGGCACAGGGCGCTACGCCGTGCTCCATGACGGGGCCCAGCGTCGCGCCATCGTCACCTGCAGTGTCCAGGGGCGGAGCCTGTCCTCCTTCGTGGCAGAAGCGGAGAAGTCCATTCAAGCGAAGGCGGGCCTTCCATCCAGCGTCACCGCGCGCCTTGGAGGCGTCCTGGAGGCTCAGAACGCTGCACATCGCGAACTGGCGTTTCACCTGATGATCGCGCTGGCGGGGATCCTGGCCCTGCTGAGCCTGGTTTTCCATTCCCCCCGCAATCTGCTGCTCGTATTGGTGAACTTGCCCTTCGCCCTTGTAGGCGGGGTGCTCGCGGCCTTCCTCTCCGGCGGCACCGCGAACCTTGGGGCCCTGGTCGGTTTCGTGACGCTCTTCGGCATCACGACCCGGAACAGCATCATGCTCGTCTCCCACGCAGAGCAGCTGGTGCACCGGGAAGGGTTCATCTGGGATGGGGCCACCGCCCGCCGGGCGGCAGAGGAGCGCCTGGTCCCAATTCTCATGACAGCCACCGTCACCTGCCTCGCGCTTCTCCCCCTGGCTCTCGGGGCCCGCCAGCCGGGCCGGGAGATTGAAGGCCCCATGGCAGTCGTCATTTTGGGCGGCCTCATCTCATCCACCGTTCTCAACCTGCTTCTCCTTCCCACCCTCCTCCAGCGCTTCGGCCACTTCGGAAAGCTCGAGGAAGACCTGGAAGTCCAGATTGCCCAACCCCAGGAGCCTGGAACCCATTTCCCAATTCCCCCACCCACCCCGGGTCACGC
>CAYSXG010000671.1:0-2002 GCA_964434895.1 uncultured Solibacteraceae bacterium
GGGCCCTAATCCCCCCCGAGATCAAGATGGGCCTGGTGGTCCACGAAGGCCGCCCCCTCATCCAGTGCGTGATCCGCGACGTCTCCGAGGCCCAGCGCGCCCAGGCGGAGAAGGAGGACCTCCAGCGCCAGCTCTTCCAGGCCCAGAAGATGGAGAGCCTCGGCATCCTCGCGGGCGGCATCGCCCACGACTTCAACAACCTGTTGACGGGGATCCTGGGGCATTCGGATCTGGCGTTGGTGGATGTGCCGGCCGACAACCCCCAGCACCGCCACCTGGAGGCCATCCGCAAGACGGCCCTGCGGGCCTCGGACCTCACCCGCCAGTTGCTGGCCTATTCGGGCCGCGGCGCCTTCGTGCTGAGGAAGATGGACCTCAGCGCCATGGTGGACGAGATGGCCAAGCTCCTGGAGATCTCCATCCCCAAGGCGGTCACGTTGCGCCTGGACCTGGGGCGGAACCTGCCCCCCATCGAGGTGGACGCTGCGCAGATCCAGCAGGTGATCATGAACCTGGTGATCAACGGCGCCGAATCCATGGGCGGGACCGAAGGCACCATCCGCCTGAGCACCGGGCGGGAGTTCCTCGCCGTGGACACCATCCGAGGGCTTCAGGGCGGCGAGGCCAAGCCAGGCGAATTCCTCTTCCTGCGGGTGGCGGATACGGGCTGCGGCATGGACGAAGCCACGCTCGCGCGGATCTTCGAGCCCTTCTTCACCACCAAGTTCACGGGCCGCGGCCTGGGGCTCTCGGCGCTCCTGGGCATTGTCCGGGGCCACGGGGGCGGCCTGCGCGTGCGATCCGCGCCGGGCGAAGGGACCGTTTTCACGGTCTACCTCCCGGCCTCCGAAGGCGCCGCCGCGGCGCCGGAAGCGCCCGCCAGCGCCATGGCCGCCGCGGAACCCGGTTCCGGGACGCTGCTGGTGGTGGACGACGACGACATGGTGCGTGCCGTGGCCCGGCAGTCCCTGGAGATGCGGGGCTACCAGGTGCTCGAGGCGGCCGATGGCGCCGAAGCCCTGGAACTGGTCCGGGAGCACGGCCGGCGCATCCGCCTCGTGGTCCTGGACGCCACCATGCCGAACATGAGCGGCGAAAGCACGCTGCGGGAGCTCCGTGCCATGTTCCCCGAGCTGCCCGTGCTGCCCAGCTCGGGCTACGCCGAGGGGGAGACCCTGGAACGATTCCCCAACCTTGGCCCGGCCCACTTCCTCCCAAAGCCCTACGGGCCCCAAGACCTCCCCGCCAAGTTGCGGGCGCTACTTTAACAGGCTCTCAGCTCTCAGCCGCGAGGCGTCCATGCGCACCGTCATCCTGCTGACCCTCTCCAACGTTTTTATGACCTTCGCCTGGTACAGGCACTTGAAGGCCCAGCACGACGCGCCGCTCTGGATCGCGATCCTCACCAGCTGGGGCATCGCCTTCTTCGAGTACTGCCTGGCGGTGCCTGCCAACCGCATGGGCTATGGCCGCTACACCCTGCCTCAGCTGAAGGTGATGCAGGAGGCCATCACGCTGCTGGTCTTCGCCCTTTTTGCCGCTTTCTGGATGAAGCAGCGGCTGCAGCTGAACCACCTCTGGGCCACGCTCTGCCTCATGGGGGCGGTCTTCTTCACCTTCCGCTGAGGAGCCTCACTTCAGGCCCAGCAGGGCGCGGATCCTCGGAACCAGGACCTCCATCTCCGGCGGCTTGGTCATCACGGCGGTGCAGCCGGCGCTCATGGCGTCCCGATGGTCCTGGTCCTCGACGGAGGCCGTGAGGGCGATGAGGGGCAGGGCGCTCGTCTCCGGCATGGCGCGCAGGCGCCGCGCCAGCTCGAGGCCGTCCATGCCCGGCAGTCCCAGGTCCAGGAGCACGAGGTCCGGCGGGTCCGCCTGGGCCAGGCTCAGGGCCTGGATGCCGTCGAAGGCCACGGTCACCCGGCAGCCCGTCTTCCCTTCCAGCAGCCGGCGGAGCGCTTCGGCGCTCAGGGGGTGGTCCTCCACGAGGAGCAGGCGGGGC
>CAYSXG010000672.1:0-2000 GCA_964434895.1 uncultured Solibacteraceae bacterium
ATGGACCCCGCCACGGTGGTGGGCCCCCTCATCGACGAGGCCGCCGCCCTTCGCCTGGAGGCGGGCCTCGATCGCGCCGCGGCAGCGGGAGGACGGGTGCTTATGCGGGGGGAGCGCCGGGGGGCCCTGCTTCCGCCGGCCATCCTCGCGGACCTGCCGGATTCGGATCCCCTCCAGTGCGAGGAGCTCTTCGGGCCCCTCTCCGTGCTCAACCGGGTGGAGAGCTTCGAGGAGGGCGTGGAGCGGGCGGCCACCACCCGCTTCGGGCTGAGGGCCTCGGTGTACACCCGGGACCTGGGGCGCTGGCGCTGGGCCGAATCCCGGCTCCGGGCCGGTGCGGTGCTGCTGAACCTCCCCCCCACCTTCCGTCTGGATGCCGCCCCCTTCGGAGGCCTGGGCGCCTCGGGCCAGGGCCTGGAGGGGCCCCGCTGGGCCCTGGAGCATTTCACCGAGGCCCGGCTCCTGGTGGAAGGTCCGCCCCTTTAAGCCATGATGGAAGCATGGTCTGGTCGAAGCTCCCCTATGTCTGGAAGCGCCGCCTCCTCGCCCTGGCGGCCGTGGTGGGCCTGCCCCTGGCCTGGAAGGCCGTGCTCCTGGAGGGGCCGGGCCTCCTGATCCCCAGCTCCGGTGCGCCTCCGGCCATGTTCCGCTTCCACGCCCAGGGGCTCGTCAAGGGGGCCCTGGGCTATCCCCGCCCCGTGGAGGGCACCCTCCCGGCCCCGGCCCTGGGCAGCAGCCACGCGGCCCAGCTGGCCCTCATGGGGTGGTGGGAGGGGCGGGGCTGGAGTTCCAAGGCCCTGGCCCAGGGACGGGTGGAGGGGCGGGACCTGAAGGTGCGCCTGGGCAGCCTGGGCCTGCTGGGGGTGACCGAGGTCTCGCCCTCGAGGGACTACAACGGCCCCCGGCTCTGCCAGGCGGACTACCGGGTGCGCTGGGAGCTGCCCGAGGCCGAGCGGGAGCTCTACCGGGTGAGGGAGCTGGTGGGCCTGCGCCTGCCCGCGGGGCTCCGCATGCCCGGCCAGGAGCTGGCCAAGCAGGTGACCCTGGAGCGGACCGCCCTGGGCTGGAAGGTCCAGGACCAGCCCCAACTCCAGGCCCAGGAGTCCGGCCGGGAGCGCCAGGCCTGGACCTGGCTCCAGTGGCTCTTTTGATGGGCCGGCCCGGAGGGATGCGGGTCCCCTTTTTCTGTCTGGAGGCTCCGTGGCCCTGACCCTTCCCTTCGAATCCGGGCAGCTGGTGGTGCTGGTGACCACCCAGCCCCGGGAGCGCTGGTTCGGCCGCCTCCTGGGCCTGGAGGCGGCGGGGGTGGCCCTGCGCGGCTTCGAGCTCTCCCCCTGGGAGGAGGTGCTGGCCCTGGTGCGGGGCGGGGAGGGGGACCAGGTGGCCCTGGCCACCCGCTTCGTGCCCATGCACCGCGTGGAGTCCCTCTACCTGGACGAGCCCAGCTCCGGCGTGCCGAGCCTGGCCCAGGTCTTCCAGGACCGCACGGGACAGGGCATCGAGGCCTTCCTGGTGAACGGCCAGACCTGCGGAGGGCGGCCATGAGCCCCCGCCCTCGGATCGCCTTCTTCATCTCCGGCGGCGGGGGCAACGCCCTCAACCTCCTGGGGGCCTGCCGGGAGGGGCGGGTGGGGGCCGAGCCCGCGCTGGTGGTGGCCTCCAGCTCCAAGGCCGCCGGCGTGGCCCGCCTGCGGGAGGCGGGGATGGTGGTGGCGGTGGTGGAGCGGAGCGCCGCCCCGGACGACCGGACCTACTCGGAGGCCTGCTTCGCCCTGGCGGAGGGGGCGGAGGCGGAGCTGGTCTGCCTGGCGGGCTGGTTGCGCCGCCTGGTCATCCCTCCCGCCTGGGATGGCCGCATCCTGAACATCCATCCCAGCCTCCTCCCCAAGTTCGGCGGGGCGGGCATGTACGGCATGCGCGTCCACCGCGCGGTGCTCGAGGCCGGTGAGGTCGAGAGCGGCTGCAGCGTGCACCTGGTGGACGACGAGTACGACCACGGC
>CAYSXG010000673.1:0-1997 GCA_964434895.1 uncultured Solibacteraceae bacterium
CACGGGGAAAGGCATCCGCGCCGACGCGGGCAGCATGTCCGCCAAGGCCCGCAGCACGCCCACCTGATACGCGGCCCGGGCGCCTCCGCCGGGGAGGATGAGTCCGTTCGTGCTGGGCTTGGATTCGGGGGGCATGGGCGCCGGATGGGGGTTGGGACCCAGCTTAAGGCACGTGGCCGTCCAGGGCCCCCGAATCCCACATCAAAAATGGCAGGGAGGCGACTTAGGCCGAGCCTGCCGGAGCCCACGGACCGGCGACCCCGCTTTCATCCTTGGATTTAGGTAGCCGACCGGCGCGGACGGCATACCTTGCCTGTATTGGATTGAGTTTCGGCTCACTTGCCAGGCTTCGTCATCCGTTATCTCCGCCCAGGAGGATGCATGGAGGTGATCGCTTCCCCAGCGGAAGCCCCCAGGCGCCACGGCCTCCCCTACGGCGGGTGGCAGTACCCCGTGGCGCTCATCCTCCTGACCGGGCTCTATGTGGCCGCCGCGAAACTGGGGCTGCGCTTCGCCTTCGCCGGGGCCAACATCTCGCCCCTGTGGCCCCCCACCGGCTTGGCCATCGCGGCCCTGGTTCTCTTCGGCCGGAGGCTCTGGCCGGCGGTCCTGGCCGGCGCCTTCCTGGCCAACCTCCTCGTCTCGCCCCTGCCCACCTGGGTCGCGGCCGGCATCGCGGCCGGCAACTGCGCCGAAGCCGTCCTCGCCGCCATCCTGCTGCGGCAGGTGGCCAACTTCCAGCCGACCTTCACCCGGTGGAGGGACACGCTCAGCTGGATCCTCCTAGCCTGCATCGCCGGGCCCTTGCTCAGCGCGAGCGTAGGCACCAGCGTGCTGGCGCTGGGCGGCATCATCGTGCCAGGGACCACCATGACCCAGGCCTGGTGGACCTGGTTCAGCGGGGATGCCCTTGGCGCCCTGACAGTGGGACCCGCCATCCTCATCTGGACTCAACCCTCCGCTCTGCAGTGGGAGCGAAACAATTTGAGGGAGGCCGCAGGCATCCTCGCCGCCCTGGTCACCGTGAGCGGCCTCGTGTTCCTTACCCCCGTGGCCTCCCGGGCGGACCTTTCGCCCCTGGCCTTCGCCACGCTGCCCATCCTCATCTGGGCCGGCCACCGCTTCGGCACCCGGGGAGCCGCCACCGCGAACCTCGTGGTCTGCAGCTTCGCCATCTGGGGCACCGTCGGCGGACAGGGCGCCTATGCCGGGTTCCGGGAGCTCAACGAGAGGATGCGCCTCCTCCAGGGTTTCCTCGCCGTCGCCGCCGCCTCCTCCCTCAGCTTCGCCACGCTGGTGAGGGAGCGGGACCGGGCCAAGCAGAGGCGCCAGGTCAGCGAAGAGGGCTTCCGGCTCCTCGTCCAGAGCGTGCGGGACTACGCCATCTTCATGCTGGACCCGGAGGGCCGGGTGGCCAGCTGGAACAGCGGCGCGGAGCGCATCAAGGGCTACCGGGCCGACGAGATCATGGGGCGGCACTTCTCCCTCTTTTACCCGCCCGAAGAAGCGGCCGCCGGCAATCCGGCCACCCACCTCGAGAAGGCCGCCATCCTCGGAAGGGTCGAGTCCGAGGGCTGGCGGGTGCGGAAGGATGGATCGCGCTTCTACGCCAACCTCACCCTCACCGCCATCCGGAACGGGGACGGCAAGCTCCGTGGCTTCGCCGAAGTGACCCGCGATATCACCGAGCTCATGGTGATGCTGAACCGGCTGGGGGTGCACAAGCAGGAGCTGGAACAGCAGGTCCAGGATCGGACCCGCCAGCTGGCCCAAAGCCAGCAGACCCTCTACCTGATCTACGACGGCGTCCAGGATCCCATGGCCATGGTCGCGCCCGGTCCCGGAGGGGCCTTCCGCATCGTGAGCTGCAACCGCCCCTGGGCCGCCCTGCAGGGTTCGACCCCCAAGGCCGTGGTGGGCAAGCGAGTGGAGGAGAGCCTGGATCCGGACCCCCAAGCCGGGTTGCTGGAAGCCCTGGGGGCAGCCGCCCCTGGCGG
>CAYSXG010000674.1:0-1994 GCA_964434895.1 uncultured Solibacteraceae bacterium
CTGCGCCCTCCTGCTCTTCACCCTCGTCCAGAGCCTGCGACTGAGCGCTCCCGCAGGCTGGTGCCTGGCCACCTTGGCCGTGGTGCTGGCCGGCCTCTGCCTCATCCATTACCGGAGGCGGGGTCCCGAACGGGGCCCCTGCGCCACCTGCCCCGAGCGCTTCGCCATGCACCGCTGCCGGGGCGTCCGCGAGATCCTGAGCCGCGAGCGGGCCTTCCAGCGCCTGGCCGGAGGGCTCATCGCGCAACGATCTTCGGATCAATCAGGCACAATGTCCTGATGGCCATGGCCCGCTCCCAGCTCCCCGAGCTGCTCGACATGATCAAATTCGAGCACACGGTCTTCGCCCTGCCCTTCGCCTTCCTGGGCGCGCTGGCGGGCGCCGAGGGCATCCCCTCCCTCCGCACTGTGCTCTGGATCCTGGCCGCCATGGTCGGGGCCCGCACGGCGGCCATGACCTGGAACCGCCTGGTGGACGCCGACCTGGACGCCGCCAATCCGCGCACGGCCATGCGGGCCATCCCCGCGGGAAGGGTGTCGCGCCTGGGTGCCATGGTCCTGATGGGCGCCGCCATCCTGCTCTTCGGCGTCGCGGCGGGGGCCTTGAATCCCCTCTGCTGGAAGCTGGCGCCCCTGGCCCTGGCCATCATCCTTGGCTACAGCCTCTGCAAGCGCTTCACGCCCTTCGCGCACCTGGTCCTGGGCCTCTCCCTGGCGGGCGCCCCTCTGGGGGCGTGGATCGCCGTGCGCGGCCAGCTCGACACCCCGGCCTGGTTCCTGGCGGCGGGCGTACTCTGTTGGACCGGCGGCTTCGATATCCTCTCCCCGCTCCAAGACGGGCCCTTCGACCGGGAAAGCGGGCTGCCCTCCATCCCGGCCCGCCTCGGCACCGGCGGTGCCCTTTGGGTCTCGCGCCTGCTGCATGTCGCCGCGCTCTCCGCCTGGGGCCTCTTCAACTGGCACATGGGCTCGCACCTCTTCGGCTGGCTGGGCTGGCTGGGGGTGGCCCTCATGCTGGCCAGGGAGCAGTGGCTGGTGCGGGGCGGCGAGCTGGGACGGATCGACGAGGCCTTCTTCACCCTCAACAGCCTCATCGGCCTCGTCTTCTTCCTGGGCCACCTGATGGAATGGTGGTTCGCGCGCGGCACGGCCTAGATTCTTGGCCCCGGCACGGGGCTTGTAAGTTCCTTGGCTCCCAGGTTTTTCCCAGGTATCCTGGAAGGCCATGTCCAGGAAAGCCCCGACCCGACGCGCCCTGAGGCTCAGCCGACCGGATTCCTACCGGTGGCTGACCGTCATGGTGGTGCTGAGCCATCGCACCTTCCGCTGGTCCCTGACCCGCCGGACCCTGCTCTGGATCCTGGGTGGCGTCGCCGCCTTCTGGTTCCTGGGCGTGATCGGCAGCGGCTACGGCTGGTGGGCCACCAAGAAGATCATGTCCTTCAGCCACCTGCGGCAGGAGACGACGGACCAGCAGGCCCAGCTCCGCAGCACCCTGGACCAGGCCAAGGTCCTGGAGTCGCAGATCGAGGAGCTCCGCAAGCAGCAGTCAGAGCTTCTGAAGGCCCTGGACCCGAGATCCCAGCCGGACCTGCCCAAGGCCCCCTCCAAGTCCCATCCCGGCCAGGGCGGGCCCGCCAACCCCCTCAACTCCCGCCGCGTCTCGGAGTTGCAGCAGCACCTGGACAACGCCAATCAGCAGGCCAACCTCGTGGCCTCCCGGCTGGCGCCCATCCTCAGCGCCTGGGCCCACACCCCCTCAGTGCTGCCCACTGCCGGCTACTTCAGCTCCGGATTCGGGGTGCGCATCGACCCCTTCGCCAACAACCAGGGGGAGGGCCGCTTTCTGGAGGGCCACACGGGCATCGATATCAGCAACGAGCTGAACACCCCCATCCAGGCCACGGCGGACGGCACGGTGGTCCACGCCGGCTGGATGGAGGGCTACGGAAACGCCGTGATCATCCAGCACACGGATCAGCTGGAAACCCTTT
>CAYSXG010000675.1:0-1993 GCA_964434895.1 uncultured Solibacteraceae bacterium
GCGGGGGCTTCCCCTTGCTCTCCTGCAAACGCAACCACCAGGGCCTCGAGCGCTTCATGGCGGAGCAGGGGATGCCGCGCCTCCACTACACCATCGAGCCCGAGGGCACCAAGGTGATCACCCAGGTGGGGAGCGGCTTCCTGGGCCGCCGGGCCACCATGACGGGGTCATGAGGACGCCTCGACCCCTTCCCCCGCCGGGCCCGACGCCCTGATGCCGGTCCCTCAGGCCATCATCCTCGCCGGAGGCTTGGGAACCCGTCTCGGGGCGGAGACCCAGGGCCTGCCCAAGCCCATGGTGCCCGTCGGGGAACGGCCCTTCCTGGAGTACCTGGTGGAGCAGCTGGCGGGGCAGGGCTTCCAGGAGCTGCTCCTGCTGGTGGGCCATCGGGCCGAGGCCATCGAATCCCACTTCGGGGACGGGAGGGCCCGGGGCCTGCGGATCTCCTACAGCCGGGAACCGCAGCCCCTGGGCACCGGCGGGGCCCTGGCTTTCGCCCGGGAGCGGATTGGGCCACGATTTCTCATGATGTACGGCGACCTCTACCGCGACGTGAACTATGGGGCCTTCTGCGAGGGCCACCGGGGTCATGCCCTGGCGGTTTACCCCTACGTGCCGGGTCTCGCCACCATCGCCTGCGCCAACGTGGGCTTGGACGAAACGGGTCGGCGGGTGGCCCGCTACGTGAAGGGGGACCCCGGGGCGGGGCTCACCCACGTGGACGCGGGCTTCGGCGTCTTCGACCGCGGCGTCCTGGACCTCCTTCCCCTGGGGGTGTCCTCCTTCGAGGAGCGCGTGTACCCCCAGCTCGCCCGTCAAGGGAGCCTCGAAGCCCACCTGGTGGATCGGGACTTCTTCGATATCGGCAACCCTTCGGACCTGGCCCACGCCCGCGCCTCCCTCCCCCCTCGTTTCAGGAACTGATATGCGCATCGTCGTGACCGGGGCCGCCGGCTTCATCGCCACCAACCTCCTCCCCCGCCTCCTGGCGGAGGGCCACGAGGTGCTGGGCCTCGACAACTTCTTCCTCGGGAAGCGCGAATACCTGGAGCCCTTTTTGGCCCGGGAGGGCTTCCGCTTCGTGGAGCAGGACCTCCTGGACCGGGAGGCGGTGGCCGCGCTTTTCGCGGAGTTCCGCCCCCAGCGGGTGTGGCACCTGGCGGCCAACAGCGATATCAGCTACGGCACCACCTACACGGACTTCGACCTGAAGGGGGGAACCCTCGTCACCTACAACGTGCTGGAGGCCATCCGCACCTCCGGCGCCAAGGAGATCCTCTTCTCCAGCAGCGGCGCCGTCTACGGCGAGCCCACCGTCCACCCCACCCCCGAGGATTACGGCCCCCTCTTCCCCATCTCCCTCTACGCCGCCGGCCAGCTGCCCCGCGAGGGCCTCCTCCCCGCCTACGCCCACAACTACCACCTCCACGCCTGGGTCGACCGCTTCGGCAACCTCGTGGGCCCCAACCCCCCCCACGGCGTCGGCCAGCACCGCGTGCCCCGCCTCATGAAAGACCCCACCCGCCTGTCCATCCTCGGGGACGGCAGCCAGGCCAAGCCCTACGTCCACGTGGAGGACTGCCTGGACGGCATGATGTTCGGTCACGCCCATGCCGGGGAGCGGGTGAACTGCTTCAACCTGGCCGTGGCGGACCGCACCTCCGTCACCGAGATCGCCGAGTGGACCCTGAAGGCCATGGGCCTGGATCCGGCCCGGGTGGCCTTCGAATACAGCGGGGGCAAGCGGGGCTGGAAGGGGGACGTCCCCTTCGTGAACCTCGATACCCGGCGCATGCGGGCCCTGGGTTGGGACGCGCGGCTCAACAGCCCGGACAGCGTCCGCGCGTCCAACCGGGAAAACGGCCCCCCGTTCCGGGGCCCTCGTTTTTCTGGGTTTGGGGTGGAGTTAGGACAAGAGATATCGCGGGGGAATCCGGTTCGGGCCGCGCTCGTACTGCTTGCCCTCGATCTCCTTTTCGACCTTCCGCGCGAC
>CAYSXG010000676.1:0-1993 GCA_964434895.1 uncultured Solibacteraceae bacterium
CGCAGATGTGCGGGTGGGCGCACTACAAGATGCGCGGCGAGATGCGCGTTCTCTCCGAGGACGACTACGCCGGGTGGCTGAAGGAGGCCGAGGGCGACGCCGCGCGCCGCTTCGACCCGGCCGACAAGGACGCGATGTGGGGTTGGACGTGGGTTGAATGAAGCTATTCCCCCCGAAAAACCCGGCTAACGGGTTTCCCTTCCTCCCCCCGGCCCCTGCGGGAAACCCCCCCGGCCAAGCCCCTAACTTCCGGAACCCTGGCCCTGCTGGCGGGCCGTCCCGGAGCCGCCCGGGCCGCGGGGCAGGCGGTGAAGCGCAACCCCGTCCTGGTCCTGGTGCCCTGCCATCGCGTGGTGGCCGCCTCGGGGCCCGGAGGGTGGAGCGCCTTCGGTCATCCGGACCTCAAGGCGAGGCTCCTGGCCTTGGAAGCCCCCGGCGGGAGGGAGCCTACACTGGAGAGGTGATGCGTCCCCTCCCCGACGAGCTCCTGCTCCTCCCCCACCGCCGCGACGTGCCCTTCGCCAAGCTCACGACCCTGGGCGTGGGAGGGCTCTGCCGCTCGCTCTTCGAGCCCACCACGGAGGAAGAGGCCCGGGCCTTCGTCCGCGCCTGCGCCCAGGAGGGCCTCCCCTACCGGGTGCTGGGCGGGGGGTCCAACCTGGTGGTGCTGGGGGACGTGGAGGTGCCGGTGCTGCGCCTGGCCCTGCCCCGGGAGCTCGGCCGGGAAGGAACCCGCCTGAGCGCCCCCGCCAGCTACGGGCATATCCGCATGAGCCAGGACGCGGCCAAGGCCGGGCTTTCAGGCATGGAGTACGCCGCCGGTATCCCGGGCACCACCGGGGGCGCCCTGCGCATGAACGCCGGGGCCTACGGCACCGAACTCGTAGACATCCTGCACAGCTACCGCTTCCTGACCCCCGACGGGGAGCTCGTGGAAAAGCGGCCCGATCCGGGCGAATTCACCTACCGCTGGAGCTTCCTCACCGGCGGCCACGTGGCCCTGGGCTTTTCCGTGGACCTGACGGAGGGGGACCCGACCGCCATCGCCGCGAAGGTCCAGGAGAACATGGGCAAGCGGGGGTCCAGCCAGCCCCTCTCCAAGCGCAACGCTGGCTGCATCTTCAAGAACCCACCGGGCCAGAGCGCCGGCCGCCTCATCGACCAGGCGGGCCTCAAGGGCTTCCGGGTCGGGGACGCGGAGGTGAGCCCCGAGCACGCCAACTTCCTGGTCAACCACGGCCACGCCACCGCCGAGCAGTTCGCCGAGCTGATGGCGGCGGTGCGGGCGCGGGTGCAGGAGCGCCACGGCGTGGAGCTGGAGCCGGAAGTGGAGATCTGGCGATAGACTGGGGGGCCTCCCAGGACGTCCATGCCCCTCCCCCTGCTGCTCGCCTGCCCCGCCCTTCTGGCCCCGCCTGCGGCCCCCCGCCCCCTGCCCTTCCGCTTCCAGGCCGGCCCCGCCTACGGGGAGCCGGACCGCTTCGACGACCGCGCCTTCGACGCCTTCGAATTCCGGGACCGGGCCGGGAAGGCCTTCCGCAAGGAGGGGCGCTTCCTTTCCCGCCAGTGGCATTTCCGCAAGGAGAGCGGCGAGGAGAAGCCCTCGACCCTGTGGGTGTACCGCAACGGCGAGAACGCCTTCCGTTCCCTCGGGGCGGAATTCCTGTGGACGGACCCGGGCCACCAGTTCCACGCCCGCCTGGACATCGACGGCAAGGCCCACTGGATCCGCTTCGAGGCCGGGGGGGACTACTTCGGCATGACCCTCATCCAGGAAGAGCCCATGAAGCAGGTCTTCACCGCGGACCTGCTGGCCTCGGCCCTGGAGAAGGAGGGCTTCGCCACCCTCCACGTGCGCTTCAAGACCGACTCGGCGGAGACCCTGCCGGAAAGCGGCCCCCCCCTGGACCAGGCCGCGGAGGTCCTGAAGGCCCACGGCGACTGGAAGATCTCCGTGGAAGGCCACACGAATTCGAGCGGGAACGGCCCCCAC
>CAYSXG010000677.1:0-1991 GCA_964434895.1 uncultured Solibacteraceae bacterium
GCATGGCGCGGGTCCCTCGCCGGCTGGGGGCCGAGTTGGGTGAGGATCAGTCCCACCCCCATGCGCGCCGGCAGCCCGGCCATGCGGCCGATGACTTGAGGGGGGACGGGGGAGGGGGAGGAGGGATCCAGGGGGGCTTCGTTCGCCGGCATGGATCCAGTATGGCATCGGGGGTGGGGGGGCATTGGTACCATCGGGGATCCGAGGTCCCCATGCACGACGCGCCCAAGCAGCATCCCGCCCACGAGTTCATCCCGCCCTTCTTCCTGGGCTCCTGCGAACCCGAGGAGGCGGATATCGCCCTCTTCGGGGTTTGCTGGGACGGCACCAGCAGCTTCAAGGCCGGCTCCCGTTTTGCGGGCTTCGCGGTGCGGGAGGCCTCCTTCGGCATGGAGGAGTTCAGCTTCTACCAGCAGGACACCCTCCTGGAGATCAAGTTCACGGACCTGGGGGATCTCTTCCTGCCCCCGGGGCAGAAGGCCCGGGTGCTGGAGGACATCGCCTCCGCCGTGCGGGAGGTGAGGGGGAAGGGGCAGTTCCCCATCGCCTTCGGGGGCGAGCACCTGCTGGCCTACCCCCTCATCATGGCCGCCTACGAGGAGCATCCGGACTTGGCGGTGGTGCACTTCGACGCCCACGCGGACCTGCGCCCGGATCTGTGGGGGGACGAGTGGACCCACGCCACCATCCTCGGCCGCGTGGGCGACGCCATGGGCTTCGAGAACCTCCGGCAGTTCGGCATCCGATCCGGCAGCCGGGAGGAGTGGGAGCTGGCGAAAAAGCACGACACGATCCGCCCCTTCACCCGGGAGGAGATCGCCCGCCACCTCGAATCCCTGGGGGACAGGCCCATCTACCTCACCCTGGACATGGACGTGCTGGACCCCAGCATCTACCCCGGAACCGGCACCCCGGAGCCCGGGGGCATCGATTACGGCACCCTCATGGCCGGCCTCAAGCTCTTCAAGGGCAAGCGGCTGGTGGGCATGGACTGCCTCGAGCTGGCCCCCCACTACGACCCCACCGGCGTCAGCGCCATCACCATGGCCAAGACCCTGCGGGAGCTCATCATCCTGGCCCATCACCGCATGCGCTGAGCCCGGGCCCAAGTCCGGGGGCCTCGCGGCCGAAAGGTCGGGAGGGGGCGGCATGGCCATCCGACGATGGGTGATGGGCGCGGGCGGGCTTCTGATGCTGGGGGCCGCCGCCTGGGAGCTGGGTTCGGGTTCCGGCTCCGCCCCGCGCTGGAGAAGGCATCAGGATCCCATGGGCTTCTCGGTGGAGCTGCCCTCCTCTTGGGCCCTCCGGTCGGACCCTGCCACGGGCCGGGTGGAAGGCTCCGGGACGGAGGGGGAGCGATGGGTGGTGTGGCCCCTCTTCGTCCCGGGTTCGACCGAAGCCCCCCCCACCGGGGCCTTCCTGGTTCGAATGGCGTCGCAGCTCTGGCCGGAGGCTCGATGGGAGGCCCCGGAACCCCTCGAAGGCCGGGCCTGGCGCGTGCGGGGAACCCAGGGGGAGCGCCGGGGGATCTGCCTGTTGACGTGGGTGGGGACCCCCCGGGGGGCCTCCGGCTTTCTCTACCTCGCCTCGGCCCCTCGGGGCCGGGCCCGGGACGCGGAGCCCCTCTTCGCCCGGGTGCTGGACTCCTTCCGCCTCGGGGGTCCTGAGGCCCCCGCTGGACCCAGGGCCCCGGTCTACGTCCCGTGGACGGATCCAAAAGAGGGAGCCTTTTCCGTGGAGGTTCCGGAGGGATGGCAGGTCCAGGGGGGGAGCTCCCGCCCCAGCACGCTCCTGGTCCAGTCCCAGCTCCAGGCGGCCGCCCCGAACGGACAGGCCGCCCTTTGGGTGGGGGACGCCTTCCCCATCTTCGTGGAACCCAACCCCATGCTGGCCTTTGCGGGGATCCGAGCCGGGGGGACCTACCCCGATCCGACGGGCCATGTTCATCCCTGCGCGCCCTCCCGTCCCGGGTCTGGATTCCCTTGCTCCCC
>CAYSXG010000678.1:0-1989 GCA_964434895.1 uncultured Solibacteraceae bacterium
AGGCCTCGGGATGGGTGAGGTAGAGGATCCAGGCCTGGGCGCCCCCGAGGGGGATGGGCGCCTGGGCGTAGCGCGCCACGGGGAGGACCCCCAGATCCAGCAGGCGCTGGACGGCCTCGTGCAGCTCGGGCTCGGGCCCCAGCAGCAGGTGGAAGGTGCGCCAGGAAAGCATGGTGGCGTCCGCCAGGCGGTCCTTGAGCCGTTCCTCCGCGTCCCGGACGCTGTGGTGGCGCAGGTCGAGGCTGCCATCCACCTCCACGGACATGCCCGCGGCGAGCTGGATGCGCGCAGGCGCCAGGGCATGGGGGGGCGGGGCCTGAGGCTTCACCTCCGCCGGAACCGGGATGGGCATCGGGGCGGGTTCGGGCATCTTCGCGACGAGGCTTTCCACCACCTTCTCGACGAGGGCCGGCGGGGGAAGGGTTGCCTTGGGAGCGGCGAGCACCGGGTTGGAGGCCATGGGCTTGAGGCCCCGGAGATCCTTCAGGGCCTCCGCGAAGCCTGGTTCAGGCGCCGGGACCTGGACCGCCTGGATGGACGGCAGCGGAGTTTCCCGCGGAACCTCGATCCGGGGCGGCGCGGCCCGCTTCAGCCCCATGGCGGAGAGGAAGAGAGCGTCCTCGTCTTCCATGGGCTTGAAATCCATGGGCTTGGGCTTCGGTTTGGGAGGAGGTAGGGGGGGCGCCCCATCCTCCTTCAAGGTCTGCTTCAGCTTGGCAAGATCCTGTTTCCAGACCATGTTCCACCCGTCGATACCCCTAGAGTATCTGTTGCATCCCTGCACGCGGGAACGCAAATCGCGACAGGTGAGGTGGCCGCGACCATGGACTGGACCGATCTTTCCGTAGATCCTTCAAGCACTTGGCAATCTGGCACGCCTCTCGCCGTTGTCGGGCTTCACCCCCTCCCCGAGGAGATCCCATGCGACGCATCCACCAACTCACCCTGGCGGCCCTCACCCTGGCCTCGGCCACCGCCCTCCGGGCCCAGGAGCCGCATATCGGCTTCTCCATCGACCTCGTGAATCCGGTCGGGGACTTCAGCAGCAAGACCTACCCGGCCACGGCCAATGTGCTCGCGCCCCAGACGGAGGCCTATGACGTGGGCCTCGGCGTGGGCTTCACGGTGAGCTTCCCCCTCGAGCGCGCCGTCGCCATCCGCATGAACATCAACGCCAACAGCAACGACGGCAAGAACACCGCCCCCGGCTACAACACCATCGATATCCGCCACACCATGTTCTCCGTGGGCGGCGATATCCAGATCTTCCCCGGCCAGGGCGCCTACCGGCACCGCGGCTTCTACTTCCTGGGCGGCGTCAGCGCGGACTTCGAGAGCTTCCAGCAGCGCGACCCCAACCTCTACTACAACTACTACGACGAGTACTACACCACCGACCGCAAGAGCCGCATGGGAGCCCAGGTGGGTTTCGGCCACAGCTTCGGCGGGGACGCCGGGGCCCGCTTCACCCTCGAGGTCACCTACCATACGAGCATCAGCGCCCACGATGTGGCCGCCGGCGATCCCCCCGCCACCAGCTATGCGAAGGTCGGCTTCGGCTGGGTGTTCTAAATCCGGACACGACGACCCAACGCAACAGGGGGCGCGAATGCGCCCCCTGTTTGTTTGATGGCTAGCAGCTGAGAGCTACTTCTTCCGCCCCTTGCGGCGCTTGGGGGCGGGGGCGGACTCGTCCTCCAGGGGCTCGGGGCGGCCCAGCAGCGCGTTTACAAGGCGGTGCACGTCCTTGTTATCCGGATCGAGGCGGCGCAGCCGGTTGGCGTAGGCCAGGCGCTCGGCGGTGGGCCGCGCGTCATCGGCCTTCACCTGGGCGACCTTGGAGGCCACATAGGGCTTGGGGCCGCCGGCGGTGTCGACCTCCGCCTTCTCGCGGACGATGAAGTCCTGCCAGCTGGCAAGGGACTTGTCGAAGTCGACCTTCCCCCGCCGAAGCGCGGCCAAGGTGTCGGCCCAGTACTTGAGCTTCCC
>CAYSXG010000679.1:0-1988 GCA_964434895.1 uncultured Solibacteraceae bacterium
GATCGCCTGGGAGCTCATGCCGGACCTGGCGGCGAAGCTCAAGCACTGAGAAGCTGGAATCCGAGGCCCGCATGATCACCGGCTACAACACCGACGTCCGCCACGGCAACCGCGTCTACCACGTGCAGACCGAGGACAAGGGCCTGTCCAACCCCAAGGTCGAGACCCTCATCTACGTGGGCGGCGAGATCCTGGATAGCTACCGCAGCTCCTACGACGACCTGCTGGCCAAGGGGCCGCTGGTGGACGGCGAGTTGCAGAGCCGCATGGACGAGCAGCACAAGTCCATCATCCGCGATATCAAGGCCGGCAAGTACGACACCACCCCCGCCGAATCCGGTGAGGAGGCCGTCTTCAACGACCGTCCCCTGGACCAGGCCATCCTCGAGTTCCTCCAGCAGGAGGGCGAGGTGGACACGCTGGAGATGGTGCTGGACGCGCCCTTCAAGCCCAACTTCGGCCAGAGCTATCCCGTGAAGTTCAGGGCGCGGCTCTGCCAGAGCCAGGCGCCGGTGGCCGGGGCCGAGGTGACCATCCGCCTGGTGTCGAGCATCAAGAAGGCTGTCGTCCTGGGCCAGGGCCGCACGGACGCCGGCGGCGCCTTCGCGGACGCGGTGCAGCTGCCCCCCAGCCAACCCGGCCAGTGCGCCCTCGTGGTCACCTGCCAGGGTGAACAGGGCATGGACGAAGTGAAGGCGCTGATACAGGCGGTGTGACTGACGCTTCGGCAAGGGACGCCTTCCCCTTAGGACTTCCCGTTACGATGGGCCGGTGAGCCAGCGCATCCTCCTCCTCCACACCGGCGGTACCCTGGGCATGGCCCCCAGCGGAGAGCCCACCACCCTGGCGCCGGGCCCCTTCCTCGATCACCTGCTGGAGCAGGTGCCGGAGCTCAAGCGCCTCGCCGATCTCACGGTGGAGGTGCCCTTCAACTGCGACTCCGCCACGGTGGAGCCCGCACGCATCCTGGAGCTGGCGGCCCACGTGCGCGCCCGCGCCGCCTCCCACGACGGCTTCGTCATCATCCACGGCACGGACACCCTGGCCTTCACCTCCTCGGTGCTGGGTTTCGTGCTGGCGGATCTGGGCAAGCCCGTCGTGCTCACGGGCAGCCAAAGACCGCTCGCGTTCGTCCGCAGCGATGCGCGGAGCAATCTCGTGAACGCCGTGGATCTCGCCACCCGCGGTGTGGCGGAAGTGGGCATCGCCTTCGGCACCCACTGGCTGCGGGGTGTGGCCTCGGACAAGCGCAGCGTGGGCGCCTTCGAGGCCTTCCAGAGCCCCAACCTGGAACCCCTGGCCGAGATCGGCGCAGACGTGTGGATGCACCCGGATGCGGGCCGCTTCGCGCGCCAGGTGCCTGCGGGCCTTGGCGCCGCGCTGGAGCTGGACATCGCCGTCTACACGCCCCATCCGGGCATGGCCTGGCATAGGGCCCCCTCAGGGGCCAAGGCCCTCCTCATCCAGGCCTACGGCGCCGGCAACTTGCCCACGGGCCGGGCGGACCTGCAGGCGATGTTGATGGATGCGAAGGATCGCGCGCTCCCCGTGGTCATCACCACCCAATGCGCCGACGGCGGCGTGGACTTCAGCGCTTACGAACTGGGCCGCCAGCTGGAAGCCGCGGGCTGCATTCCCGGCGGCCTCCACACCCGCTGGGCCGCCCTGGCCAAGCTCGGCCTGCTGTTGGGCGCCGGGAAGGGCGTGGAGGAGGCCCGGGAAGCCTCCGGAAAAGCGTGGGCAGGCGAACCGCAACCGGGTGGCGCCTGGGTGCATCACTGAGCCCCCAGGCTGTTGGAGCTCATTCCCTCCTCGCCGGGTCCCGACTCCGCAGGGTCCCCCAGACCCCGCTCCGTCACCCGGCGGTCGGGAGGGCCGGCGAACCCATGGCGACGGGCAGCTGGGTGCACCGGTAAACTGATTCTTTTCCGGTTTCCCCATGCTCGACCCCCAGCTGCTCCGCACCGCCCTCGACGCCCTGGCCCCGC
>CAYSXG010000680.1:0-1987 GCA_964434895.1 uncultured Solibacteraceae bacterium
CCCCGGACCCCACCGTTCCACGGACAGCCCCCCGGGTGCCCCGGCGACCCGGTTCTGGACCGCAGGCCGTAGGGCTTGGACCCAACCCTCCCGCCCGCCCGCCGGGCCTCCGGGGCTTCCCCCTGGCTCCGCTGCTCCGAGGCCTCCGGCACCTTCCGAAAGGCCGCCATCCCGGGCACGTTGCGGAACAGGAGGGCCGCCTCGTCCCCCTTCACGCGGATCTCGAGGCCGCTGCGCCGCCCCTTGGAATCCCCCTCCAGGGCGATGGGCTCCACGTCCAGCGTGGCGGGGCGGATCTCCCAGCCCCGAGCCCCCTTGGAAAGGGCCCACCAGTCGCCCCCCAGGTCCGGGACGTCCCGCTCGTAGTAGCGGCCGGGCCCGAGGATGACCGGTTCCGACGGGCGCTTCGCCTCCCGGGCCGGCCGGGCCGCGGGCAGGAGGCCGGCGAGGGCCAGGAGGAGGGCCGACGCCCTCCTGCCCCCGGCGCGATTCCCCGTCCTGTCGAGTTCCTTGGGCATTCCCCGGCTCCCTGAAGCGCCTGCGGCTTCCCCTACCATAGCCGCGGAAGGCGCCGGCCGGGTCAGGCCAGGGCCTCCAGGGTGCGCCGCACCAGGCAACGGATGAAGGCCGGGTGCGTGCCGGGGGCCCTCACCCGCTCGTAGGTCCGGATGCCGCAGCGCCGCGCCAGCTCCCGGTACTCGATGTCCAGCTCGTGGAGGGTCTCGATGTGCTCGCTCACGAAGCTGATGGGCACCACGACGACGTCCCGACCCCCCATGTCCCCGAGCACCTCCTTGAGGCTGGGCGAAAGCCAGCGGATCGGGCCTACCCGGCTCTGGTAGGCCAGGACCGAGCCCCCCGGCAGGTCCCCCAACCGGGCCCGAAGGGCGGCCACGCAGGCCTGGATCTCCCCTTCGTAGGGATCGCCGCTATCCCGGATCTGCTTCACCGGAAGGCTGTGGGCGCTGAAGACCACCGTGGCGTAGGGCCATTCCTCCAGGGCGGCGCGCAGCGGCTCCAGCACGCTCTCCAGGTAGTCCTCGTCCGTGGCGTAGGACCTCACGCCCGGCAGCAGGGCCATGCCGGCCTTCGCCGCCTCCCGCTCCAGCTCCCGGAGGCTGGAGCCGGTGGTGGCCTTGCAGTCGTGGGGGTAGAGGGTGACCGGCAGCAGCCGCCGGACCCCCTGCATCCCCAAAGCCCGCAGAAGCCCCCGGGCCCGGGGGGAGCTGGTGCGGAAGACCAGCTTCACCGGGCACCGAAGGCCCGCCCCCCTCAGAGCCTTCCGCAGCTCCGCGGCCGGGGCCGCGCTCCCCCGAAGAGGGGGGGATCCCCCGCCGATGGCCGCGTAGCGGGCCTCGGTGCCCCGGCGGCGCACCTTGGCGATGCCCCAGGCATAGAGGGGCTGGAACCAGGCGGGGCCCGGGAGCTTGATGAGGTCCCGGTCCGCGAAGAGCGCGTAGAGAAAGGGCTCCACGTGGGCCAAAGTCACGGGGCCGCCGAGGTTCAGCAGGAGGATCGCGGTGTCGGCGTGCATCGGGACCAGCATCCCCCACTGGCGGAAAAAGACCAAGGCCGGCCCGACTCAGGCCAGGCCCCGCACCTCCCCGCTGCTCAACCGCCGCACCCCCTCGGCGGTGGCCACTTTCAGCCGGCCGTCGGGCTCCCAGCCCAGGCAGACCCCATCCCCCCCCTCCCATCGCAGTGGATCCCCTTCCTGGGGCCATCGGAATACCGATAGAAGTTCATCTTCTAAATTATTCCATTCATTTAATATATCAATCGCAAGTCGTTTATGACTGATAGTCATTGACCAAAAGTCATTTAACGCTGCCGGGGCGATAACCCGATCCGGGAGCTCCGGGGCGGAAAGGAGATTCACCCCCACCCCCAGCACGAACCGGCCCCCGGTGAACTCGCCGAGGGTCCCCTCCCCCTTCCACCACACCCCCTCCCCCCTCCCCCCCCCGGCCTTTGCCCCTTCGACCCC
>CAYSXG010000681.1:0-1986 GCA_964434895.1 uncultured Solibacteraceae bacterium
GGGGCCCCGGCGGGGGGCCGTGATTCCCGCGGGCCTTCCGCCGGAGTAGGTGCCCGAGGCCATCTGGGCCCGGGTGGCGCCCCTCATGAGAAACGCGGGGCACGCCCATGTTTGATCCCGGCATCCAGGGCCATCGCGATCTTCGAAGGCGCCTGCTGGAGCGCCTCCAGGCCGGGAAGGTCCGGGGCTCCCTCCTCTTCTCAGGACCCGAAGGGGTGGGCAAGCGCCGGGTGGCCCTGGAGCTGGCCCAGCGGGAGGTCTGTTTCCGGAAGACCGCTTGCGGGGCCTGCGAAGGCTGCCGGATCTACCAGGGGGACCCGCCGCCCGTGGAGCTGCCAAACCTGCTTCGTATCGCTCCCGAAGGCAAGGCCGGCCTCATCAAGATCGGGGTCATCCGCGATTCGGACTTGGTGGAGGGCGGGGTCATCGCCTGGGCCAGCCTGGCGCCCCCGCCGGGCTGCCACCGGTGGGTGCTCGTGGAGGACGCCCACCGCCTCCACGGCGCCAGCGCCAACGTGCTCCTGAAGACCCTCGAGGAGCCCCCGGAGGGGACCCTCTTCATCCTCGTCACCCATCGGCCGGAAGCGGTGCTGCAGACCATCCGCAGCCGCTGCGAAAGGATCCCCTTCGGGCCCCTGGGGGCGGAGGAGGCCTGGGCGGTGGCCGCCGGGGCCGGCTGGGAGGAGGCCGAAAAGGCCGCCTGGACGGCCCTTTCCGGGGGCGGCCTGCGCCTGCTGGACCGGGAGGCCTTCGATCGGGCTCGGGGCCAGGTGGAGGCGTGGATGTCCCTGGCCGAGGGAACCCCCTTCGTCGAAGGGGCCGAGGCCCTCCTGCCGGACCGCGATTCGGACCAGGGTCTGGGAGAGCAGCTGCGCCGCCCCCTGGAGCTCCTGCTGGCCATCCTGGCGGACCTCGAACGGCTTCGGGCGGGGGCGGAGCCGGCCCTTCGCCCCTGGAAGGAGCGACTCGGCGCCTTGGTGCGCGAGGACCTGAACGTCAAGGGCGCCCAGGAGACCGTGTACTTGGCCCTTCGCAACCTGGCCCGCAACCCGGTGCCGGAGCCTCTGCTTCGGGAGGCGGCCCTGGCCCTGCGCCCTTTGTCCTGACGGGGGTTCAGCTCCGGCTGAGCACGTGGACCCTGTTCCTCCCGGCGGCCTTCGCGGCGTAGAGGGCCCGATCCGCCGCCTCCAGGAAATCCTCGTGGTCCTGGTGGGCGGCTTCGAGATCGGCGATGCCGAAGCTGGCCGCGAGGCGGAAGGGGCGGCCGTCCTCGGCGGCCACCGTGAGTTCGTTGAGGTTCGCCAGGATGCGCTGCAGGGAACGGGCCGCCTGGGCCGCTTCGGAATGGGCGTAGAGGATGCAGAACTCGTCCCCGCCGAAGCGGGCGGCCAGCTCGTCCTGCCGCAGCTCGAGGAGGATCGTTTCCGCGAAGGCCTGCAGGGCCCGGTCCCCGGAGCCGTGGCCGAAGGTGTCGTTCACCACCTTGAAGTGGTCCAGGTCGCACAGGCAGAGGCTGATGGGGTGGCCGTGGCGGCGGGCGGAATTCACCGCCCGCGCCAGTTCCGTGGTGAGGTAGCGGCGGTTGAAGAGGCCCGTGAGGTCGTCGTGGTAGGCCTCCTGGCGGAGTCGGGCCTCCAGGCGCTTGGTGGGGGTGATATCGGAAAGGGAGACCACCACCCCTTTCAGGACCCCGTTCTCCCGGATGGGCTGGGCGTTGACGGAGATCCACTTCAGCTCGCCCTGGGAGGTGTGGATGCCCTGCACCACGCCCAGGCAGGGCTCGCCGGTGCGGGATCCATGCGGCCCCGCGGTAGACGAACAGCCACCAGAGCGATTGCGCCAGGCCCAGCAGCAGGGCGTAGCCGAACAGGCGCCAGCCGGGCCAGGCCAGGAACGGCGGGCGTGGTGTCACTGGTGGATGCTCAGCGGCAGCCGTTGCAGCGACTCGGGGGCCGGCTCGTGGTTGGGACGTGGTCCGAGCCATTG
>CAYSXG010000682.1:0-1986 GCA_964434895.1 uncultured Solibacteraceae bacterium
GGGCGGCCCAGCACCTGGGCCTCGCCCGGTCCGTGGTCAGCGCGCACCTGCGCGCCCTGGAAGAGGCGGTCTGCGACGGGGAGGCGCTGGTGGAGCGGGGCCCCGGGCGCCGCCTCCGGCTCACGCCCCGCGGGGAGCAACTCTACGGCGCCACCCAGGCCCCCCTCCACCAGCTGGACCTCAAGCGCCTCCAGGACGCGGCCTCCCTGGCCCCCTGCCTGAGGCTGGGCCTCAACCCCACCCTCTCCGCCCTGCTGCTGGGGCCCCTCAGCCTCGCCCTGGCCCGGGCCGGGATCAAGCTGGAGGCCCGCTTCGGCGGCGCCTTCGACCTGGTCCGGGAGATCCAGACCCGGCAGCTGGACCTGGCCCTGGGCTTCACGCCCCTGCCCCCCCACCCGGGCATCGAAAGCGCCGTGCTGGCCCGCCTGGGCTTCGTGGTCTTGGCCTCCCCGGATTCCCCCCTGGCCCGGCGCGGCGGCCGGACCCGGCTGCGGGTGCGGGACCTGGCGGGCCAGCCCTTCGTGGACTGGCTCCGGGACGATCCCTACGGCGGCGCCAACGCCACCCGCTTCGCCCACGCGGAGGTGGCGGTGGAGGAGGCGGCCCGGGTGGAGAGCTTCCTCCAGCTCTATCCGGCCCTGCGGGCCTACAAGGCCTGCGCCATCGCGCCGGACCTGCGGCGCCTGGCCCCCTTCCCCCCGGACCTGCGGGTCTGGGCCCTGGCGGAGGAGGAGCCCCAGTCCGTGGACGTGGTGGCCCTCTTCCCTTCGGGGGGGCCCGGGGCCGAGGGGCGGAGGGCCCTGGCCTTCCTGCAGTCCCGACGGCCCGGGAGATGAATCCCATTCGTCGTTTTATAGACATTTGATTCTATTTTTTATGGATTTCCGTCATTCGTCGGGAGCCTTAACCTGGAGGCCAGGAGCCGGCCATGCCCCTCGTCCCGACCCCCACCGAACGCGCCATCGAGCGGATCCCCGCCCACCTCCGCCGCTACGTGGTGGGCCAGGACTACGACGCCTACACCCCCCGGGACCAGGCCGTCTGGCGCCACATCCTGCGCCGGCTCACGGGCCACCTGAAGGACCACGCCCACGAAAGCTACCTGGCGGGCCTGGAGGCCACGGGCATCGGCACCGAAAGGATCCCCAGCCCGGATGAGATGAACGAGCGGCTCGGGCCCCTGGGCTGGAGCGCCGTGGCCGTGCGGGGCTTCATCCCCCCGGCGGTATTCACGGAGCTGCAGACCCTGGGGGTTCTGGCCATCGCCGCGGATATCCGCACCCACGAGCACATCGAGTACACGCCGGCCCCGGACATCGTGCACGAAAGCGCCGGCCACGCCCCCATCATCGGCAACGCGCGCTACGCGGAGTACCTCAAGCGCTGCGGGCAGGTGGGCTTCAAGGCCATCGCCAGCATGGAGGACCAGGCGGTCTTCGAGGCCATCCGCAACCTCAGCGTGGTGAAGGAGGATCCCACCGCCTCCCCCGCCGAGGCCGCCGCGGCGGAGGAGCGCCTTCGCGCGGCCGCCGCCAGCCGCCGCTACGTCAGCGAGAACACCAAGGCCTCCCGCCTCTACTGGTGGACCGCGGAGTACGGCCTGGTGGGGGACCTCACGGCCCCCAAGATCTACGGCGCCGGCCTCCTGAGCTCCCTGGGGGAGTCCGCCCACTGCCTCACGGAGGCCGTGAAGAAGGTGCCCCATTCCCTGCTCTGCACCGAGACCGAGTACGACATCACCCGCATGCAGCCCCAGCTCTTCGTGGCCCGGGACTTCGAGCAGCTCTTCGAGGTGCTGGAGGCCTTCGAGGCCACCCTGGCCTGGAAGCGCGGGGGGGACTTCGGCCTGGACGAGGCCATCCGCGCCCGCACCGTGAACCACCTGGTGCTCAGCGACGGCCTGGAGCTCACGGCCAAGGTGGTGGCCCGCATCCGCAGCTCCCGGGCGGCCTCCGAAGCCCTGTCCCCGGCCCCTGCGCGCCGTGG
>CAYSXG010000683.1:0-417 GCA_964434895.1 uncultured Solibacteraceae bacterium
TATCTCCGCCAGCTTGCCCACGGGGATGCCCGGCTCGATGGTGATGGTCTTGGGCTTCTTTTCCTCCACCTTCACGTCCTTCTGCTGGGCGGCGACGGTCTGGCCCTGGCTCAGGGGCCCGGGCTGGGAAACCACGGGCGTGGAGGACACCTGGATGGACAGGCCCCCCTGGACGATGCTCACGGCGCCGATCTTCACCTGGCTGCCCAGCACGATGGTGCCCGTCTTTTCGTTGACCACCACCCGGGCTCGGGGCTGGAGCTGGATGGGAAGGCCCTCCAGCCGCGCCGCCAGTTCCACGGCGCTGCCCAGGAATTCCTTGGGGATGGCCACCTCGATGCTGCGGGCGTCCTGGGCCTTGGCCACCTTCCCCCCCAGCCCCTCGTTGATGGCGGCGGAAACGCGGGTGGCGGTTCC
>CAYSXG010000683.1:427-1982 GCA_964434895.1 uncultured Solibacteraceae bacterium
GTGGTGGAGAGGCTGATGTCCTTGCTTGAGTCCGGCTCCAGCATGTTGTGTCGCAGGGCCTGCCGCGTGTTGAAGGCCCCGGGCCCCTCCTGCTCGTCGAGGCCCCCTTCGGGTATCCGCCCCACGGTGGGATGGTTCTTGGTGACGCTGGCGCCGGCGCCGCCGGCGGCGAAGCCCCCCACCAGGAGGGGGCCCTGGGCCACGGCGTAGGTCTGCCCGTCGGGCCCCTGCAGGGGGGTCATGAGGAGAGTTCCCCCCGCCAGGCTCTTGGCGTCCCCCGTGGAACTCACGGTGACGTCGATGCGGTTGCCCGTGCGGGCGAAGGGGGGCAGCTCGGCGGTCACCATCACGGCGGCCACGTTCTTCACCTTCACGGTGGAGGGGTTGATGCTGATGCCCTGGCGGGCCATGAGGTTGGTAAGGCTTTGCACCGTGAACTTGGTCTGGTCCTTGTCGCCGGTGCCCTCCAGGCCCACGACGATGCCGTAGCCGATGAGCTGGTTGCCCCGCACCCCCTGGAGCCGGGCCACCTCCTTGAGGCGGGCCTCCACCTTCTTGGGGGGGGCCACGTCGGCGCCCAGGAGGGCGATGCCCGCGAGCAGCAGGGATAGGCAGCGCATCAAAGCCTCCTCGCCTTAGAACGGCCAGATGTAGTTCAGAAGCCGGCTGATGAAGCCGGGCTTCAGGGTTTCGTCCACCACGCCCAGGCCCCCGTAGGCCACGTGGAGTTCCCCCACGCTGCTGGAGGCGATGCTGTTGTCCTTGTCGAGGCGGGCCGGGTCCAGCATCCCCGCCACGTAGAGGCGCTGGGTCTCGTTATTGAGCTGGATGTCCCGGAAGCCCTCGAAGATGAGGTTCCCGTTGCCGAGGACCTTCACCACCCGGGCGGTGATGGTGGTGGTGAAGGTGGCGCTCCGCCCCGTGGTGCCCGACCCCTTGTAGGTGTTGGTGGTCCCGGTCTTGCGGGTGTCGGTATCCACGCCGAGGCTGGCCAGCTTCCCGAAGAGCCCCCCGGTGTTGAGGTTGTTGGCCCCGGCCCGGCTGGTGTTCACGTCGGCCTTGGAGATGGCGTTGGTGCTTTCGGTGATCTTGATGGTCACCAGGTCGTTCATGCGCGAGGCCCGCAGATCCGCCACCACCGAGCGGTCCCGCCACAGGCTGCCCTCGCTGAGCGGGGCCTCCGGGGGGGCCTCGGCCACGTAGGGGATCTTCGGCTTGGTGGTGAGGTTCACGTCGTGGCGCTTGGGCAGGGAACAGCCCAGGGCGCCTAGGAGGATCAGGAGGGACCCGGCACGCCCGTAACTGGGTATTTTTTTCCGCATGACGCGCCTCCACAAACCCCCCGGGGCGAGGCCCATGCCAGATGGGCGGCCCCTGATGTCCGGAACGGGAGCCGGCGGGCACAAAGATTGCGACCGGCTCCCCAAGCCCGGAGTCCCCATGTCCCCTCGATCCGTCCTCCTGCTCAGCCTGGCCGCCGCCTCCTTCCTGGCCTGCCGGAAGGGCCCCCATTCCTCCGACTTGAACCGCCCGCTGTCACGCCCCTGGGACCAGG
>CAYSXG010000684.1:0-1974 GCA_964434895.1 uncultured Solibacteraceae bacterium
CCGGGTGGAAACCAGCACCAGGTCGGACATCTCAGCCTCCTGAAAGGGCCTGCATCACGAAGATCTCCCCCGCTTCCCCCACGGGGTCCGAAAGGCGGCGCCGGTCCCCGATGGCCTGGCCGTCCACGAAGATGGCCATGTGGTGGCGCAGGGCCCCGTGCTCGTCCACCACGTAGCCCCGGGCCCGGGGATAGAGGGCGAAGGCCCCCTCCAGCGCCTCCCGCACCGTGCCGCCCTCCACCTCGCAGGGGGGGCAGACCACGTGGCGCTGGAGGTTTCCCGTAAAGGTCACGCGGGGCATGGGGGTTCCGGGGGAGGCCCCTATTGCAGGCCCGGGACGGGCTTCTGTCAAGGCGTCCTCGCCCGGGGCCCCCGCCGGACCCACCTTGGAGCATGGCCTCCCCCGCCTCCTTCCCCCGCCTGGTGGACGAAGCCCTCGCCCTCCTGCCCGAAGAGTTCCGCCCCTTCCTGGACAACGTCGTCATCCAGATCGAGGAGGCCGAGGGGGACCTCTACGGCCTCTACCTCGGCACACCGCTGACCGAGCGGGGCCACGATCCCGCCCCCCTGCCGGACCGCATCCTGCTCTTCCGGAGGACCCTCCTGGAGGACTTCCCGGAGCCCTGGGCCCTGCGCAGGCAGGTGGCCATCACGGTCCTCCACGAGATCGCCCACCACTTCGGCCTCGACGAGGAAAGGCTGGAGGAGCTGGGCTGGGGCTGAGGCTACCCCACCCGCCGGTAGGCGCCCTCGATGAAGGGGGCCCAGGCCGCGCCGTCGCCGCTCACCTCCATCGTGAAGGCGTAGGCGTCCCCCTCGAAGGCCCAGGTGGCCCGAACGCTCCCCAGGGTCCCCCGGGACACCATCCGGAGACAATTCCCTTCCCAGTTGCCGTGGAATTCCGAGGGGGCCTGACCCATGGAATCGAACCAGTGCAGCGCATAGTCCGAGGCCGCCCCGTCCCAGCGGAAGACGCCGTGGCCCCGGAAGGTGACCCGGCCCTCGCGCCGCTGCTCGAAATCCTGCACCACCGCGAAGCCCTCCAGGGCCGGCGCGTTCCGGACCGTGGACTCCACCAGCCCCCCCACGGGATCCCAGGGCGTGGGATGCAGCCGCTCCTCCCCCTCCCAGATGCCGAGCAGGAGATCGAGGCGGCGGTGTTCCGGGCCAAGCACGGGCATGGACATGGGATCTCCCCAACGGAAAGGGGGACGGTAGCACCGTCCCCCCCGGATGGCCAGAAGCCTTGAAGGCAGGTGCCTACTTCACCAGGCCCAGCTCCCGCACCGCCTGGCGCTCCTCCTCCAGCTCCTTGGCGGTGGCGTCCATCTTGGCGCGGCAGAAGTCGTTGATCTCCAGGCCCTGGACCACGGAGGCGACCCCGCCCTTCACGGTGCAGGGGAAGCCGTAGACCAGGCCCTGGGGCACGCCGTAGCTGCCGTCACTCACCAGGGCCATGGAGGTCCAGTCCCCCTCGGGGGTGCCCAGGGCCCAGGAGCGCATGTGGTCGATGGCGGCGTTGGCGGCGGAGGCCGCCGAGGAGAGGCCCCGGGCCTCGATGATGGCGGCGCCGCGCTTGGCCACCGTGGGGATGAAGCTGCCCTCGTACCAGGCCTGGTCGTTCACGGCGGCGTGGGCGTTCCGGCCGTCCACCTCGGCGTGGAAGAGGTCCGGGAACTGGGTGGTGCTGTGGTTGCCCCAGATGGTCATCTTCCGGATATCGGCCACGGCCTGGCCCGTCTTCTCCGCCAGCTGGGCCACGGCGCGGTTGTGGTCCAGGCGCACCATGGCGTGGAACTGGCTGGGCTTGAGCTGAGGGGCGTTGTTCAGGGCGATGAGGGCGTTGGTGTTGGCGGGGTTGCCCACCACCAGCACCTTGACGTCCCGGGAGGCCACCTCGGACAGGGCCTCGCCCTGGGGCTTGAAGATGCCGCCGTTGGCGCTCAGCAGGTCGCTGCGCTCCATGCCCTGCTT
>CAYSXG010000685.1:0-1974 GCA_964434895.1 uncultured Solibacteraceae bacterium
GGATATCGCCGGTTTTTTCCCCCCTGTCGTGCATTCCAGAGTCCAAGCCACCTCCCGTGGGGAAACATATCCCGCCGCGGGGGGAATGGAAGGGAAACCTTTCCCGGGTAGCCTGAAGGCATGGAGCATCCCGGATTCCAGACCCGCAGGCCGGCCCAGATCCGGCGCCTCGGCCATGTCTTCTACTCCGCGGGACTGAGGATGCAGAAGGCCCTGGCCGACTACGTCCGGGAACCCGGGAGGCCGGACCAGATCCTCATCCTGCGCCACAACCCGGTCTTCACCCTGGGGCGCAACGCCACCCCCGCCGATATCCACGTGAGCGAAGCCTTCTGTCAGGAACAGGGTGTGGAGGTCCACGCCACGGACCGCGGCGGCGAAGTGACCTACCACGGACCCGGCCAGATCGTCGTCTACCCCATCTGCAACCTGCGCGGCGGCCGCGAGGACGTGGGCCGCCTGGTGCGGGGGCTAGAGGAGGCCATGATCCGCACGGCGGGGGAATTCGGCGTCACGGCCGACCGCCTCAAGGGCGCCCCCGGCATCTGGGTGGAGACGCCCCGGGGCCTGGAAAAGCTCGGCGCCGTGGGCCTCCACCTCAGCCGCTGGATCACCACCCACGGCATCGCCTTCAACGTCGCTCCCAACCTCCAGCACTTCGCCTGGATCACGCCCTGCGGATTCACGGACAAGGGGGTCTGCAGCCTGGCCTCCCTGCTGGGGCCCCAGGCCCCGGGCCTGGAGGAGGCCGAGGCGCGCCTGGCCCATCACCTCGCCGACGGCCTGGGCCTGGATCCCCAACCCGTCCGCCCCCCCAGCCGCAGCGTGTCCGCCCTGACGTGGCGACGCTCGCCCCGAGGCACCGAGATCCTTGTGATGCTGCGGGTGCCCCAGCACGGCCACTGGTGGCAGAGCGTCACCGGCATGATGGAGCCCGGGGAGACCCCGGAGGAGACCGCCCATCGGGAGCTCATGGAGGAGACGGCCCTTCGGGGCACCCTGCGGCCCCTGCCCCTGGAACACAGTTTTTGGGTGGACCCGACCATCGTGCACTTCCCGGACCCCGAGCCCCGCTTCAACACCGAGATCTGCTTCTCCATGGAAGCGGACCCGGACCAGGCCCTGCGCCTCAATCCCGAGGAGCACACCGAGTACCGCTGGTGCGGCCTGGACGAGGCCCAGGCCCTCATGAAGTGGGAGGGCAGCAAAGCGGCGGTGGGCCTGCTTCGACGATATCTGGAGGGTTGAGCTTGCTATTTCGAAAGCACCCAGGGGAGGAGTCTGGCGTATCCCGCAGGGATACCCAGAAAGCGGCGGTGGGCCTGCTTCGGCAGAGCCTGGAGCGCGGTGAGCTGGCTTAGGCCCGGAGCCTGCGCTGCCGCGCTCCGGGCCCTGTGCCTGGCGGCCCTGGCCGTCCTGCCCCTCCGAGGCCAGGCCCCCTTGGCGGTGCCGGCCCTCACCGAGGACGGCTGGGAGCGGGAGGATCCGGCGAAGGCGGGCTTCGATGCGGAGCGGCTGCGGGGGGTGCTGGCGGGCCTGGCGGAGGGAGGCGCCAACGTGCATGCGATCCTCGTGGAGCGCCACGGACGCCTGGTGGCGGAACGGTACCGGCGCGGCAAGGACCGGGGGGTCTACAGCCTCTTCGCCACCACCCGGGACTTCGGGCCATCCACGCTGCACGACACCCGCTCCGTGGGCAAGAGCGTGGTCAGCCTGCTGCTCGGCATCGCGCGCCAGCAGGGGCGTGTGGGCGAGTTGGGCACGCCGGCCCTGGACTTCTACCCCGAACATAAGGACCTGGGGACGCCGGAGCGCCGGGCCATCACGCTGGAACATCTGCTGACCATGAGCAGCGGCCTCCAGTGGCAGGAGGGGGGCCCGGGCCGCGACGACGAGCACCGCCTCTACTGGAAGAGCTCCCCGGACCGCTACGTCCTGGACCGTCCCCTCGTGGCGCCCCCGGGCAGCCGCTTC
>CAYSXG010000686.1:0-1961 GCA_964434895.1 uncultured Solibacteraceae bacterium
GGCGTGACGGCGGAGGTAGACCAGCACCCCCCGGCCTTCGTCGGCCAGGGCCTCCATGGCGGCCTGGAAGGGGCCGGGGTGGGGGGCTCCGAAGCCGTGCAGGTCCTCGGGCAGGGTCTCCAAGTGCACCCGCACCAGGGGAGGCCGATCCCCGCTCCGGAGATCCCCCAGGACGAAGGCCAGGTGGATGCCGTGGTCCAGGAGGCTCTGGAAGCGGTGGACCTGGAGGAGGCCCCATCCGGTCTGAACCGGCTGGACGTCCAGCTCCTTGACGAGGACCTCCTTCCGAAGGCGGTGATCGACGAGGTCGGCCACCGTGACCATCCGGAGGCCGTGCTTCTGGCAGTAGGGGATCAGGTCCGGCACCCGGGCCATGGTGCCGTCCTCGTTCATGATTTCGCAGATCACGCCGCTGGGGTGCAGGCCCGCGAGCCGGGCCAGGTCCACGCTGGCCTCGGTCTGGCCGGTCCGGGTGAGCACCCCCCCGGGCCGGGCCCTCAGGGGGAACATGTGGCCGGGCTTCACGAAGTCGTAGGACTTGCTGCGGGGGTCGATGAGGGCCTGGATGGTGCGGGCCCGGTCCCCGGCGCTGATGCCCGTGGTGGTGCCCTGGCGGGCCTCCACGGAGATGCAGAAGGCGGTCTCGAAGGGGCTGGAATTATCCCGCACCATCATCGGGATCTGCAGATGGTCCAGGAGCTCTCCCTCCAGGGCCACGCAGATGAGGCCCCGACCGTGGGACGCCATGAAGTTGATGGCCTCGGGGGTGACGTGCTGGGCGGCGAGGGTGAGGTCCCCCTCGTTTTCCCGATCCTCGTCGTCCACCACCACCACCATCCGACCGCAGCGGATGTCTTCGAGGGCGGCTTCGATGGAGGAGAAGGGGGAGGTCAAGGGCGGCTCCTGCCCTCAGCATCCCGTACCTGGGGGCCCCTGGGAAGGCCATGAACCGTGTTAGGATTGCGTTTTCCAGTTCCCCAGGTCCCGAAAGGAAGCATCCATGTCCCAGGGTCTCATCCAAGGCTCCATGCGCGAGGCGCCGCTGCCGGACATCATCCAGCTGGTGAGCCAGGGATCCAAGTCGGGATGCTTCCAGGTGGTGGAGGATACCAAGCGCTGCAAAATTTTCCTTAAAGATGGGCGCATCGTGCATGCCGTGAGCAACAACGGGGAGGGGCTGGACGCCTTCTACGAGGTGGCCCTGTGGCTCGACGGCACCTACCGCTTCGAGGAGGGGGAGCAGCCCGTCCAGCCCACCATCACCAAGCCCAACGCCTCCATGCTCATGGAGCTGGGGCGCCGCATGGACGAATGGCGGGTCATCAGCCAGAAGGTAGCCTCCATCGACCTCTACCCGGTTTCCACCCTGCTCCCGGGGGATGTTCCCCACGGCGTGAATCCCCGCCAGGCCAAGCTGCTCGCCACCCTCACGGGCTACTACTCGGTGGCGGAGCTGGCGGAGGTGATGCAGAAGCAGGTCCTCAACATCGCCGAGGACCTCTACGTCCTCGCCGTGGCAGACCACGGTGCCCTCAAGGCGGGCCGCACACGCCCGCGGAGCGCTGCAACATGAAATACGATTCAGTCTTGGTGATGAACAGCTTGTTGAACCGATGCTCCCAGGTGCTGACCAGGTAGTTGAAGTTGTCGTGCCCTGCCGGCTGGCCCCGCAAGTCGAAACGGCGGAACTTGGCATCGTTGATGGCGTTGAGCCAGGTGTACATGGCATCGTTGTTGGACTTGGAGACCCAGCGCAGGCCGAAGGCGCCCGTCAGCAAGGACCCCTTGTACCAGGGCGCCATGTCGGTGCCGGCGTGCACCGCGGCTTGAAACTCCACCTGTTTGCTCAACATGAAGCTCGCCATCACGCCGGTTTGCGTGTACGTATCGAACGTGAACAGTAGCGAGTGGCTGCCCATGTAGTTGTCCGGCGCGAACTGGGTTTCGATGTCGGGGCAGGC